>JADHNI010000088.1 GCA_016779585.1 Pseudomonadales bacterium | reverse complement strand
GTACTGGTTTATGCCTTTCACCAGCGCATGGGCCAGTCGTTCTTCCACGGGCGCTTCCCGCCATGCCAGATCTTCTTTCTGTTCTTTCTGGCCGCTACCAGCAAAGTCCGATGCTGCTTCAATCAGGCGTTCCGTGGCATCTTCGCGGCGATTGAAGATGACGTCTTCAATTCGTTCACGCAGCTCGGGTGGGATTTCCTCATAGATGGCAAGTTGACCTGCGTTTACGATGCCCATCGTCAGGCCGGCATTCACTGCGTGGTAAAGGAAAACCGCATGGATCGCTTCCCTGACTGCGTTGTTGCCGCGGAATGAGAAGCTGACGTTCGATATGCCCCCAGACGTATGGGCATGCGGCAGGTTTTCCTTAATAAATTTGCAGGCATCGATAAAGTCCTTGCCATAAAGACAGTGTTCTTCAATCCCTGTTGCGATCGCGAATACGTTCGGGTCAAAAATAATGTCTTCCGGAGGAAAGCCGACCTTGTTGACCAGGATGTCATAGGAACGCTGGCAAATTTCTTTTTTGCGCTCGAGGTTGTCCGCCTGGCCATCCTCGTCGAACGCCATAACCACGACTGCCGCGCCATAATCCAGACATGCCTGCGCCTGTTCGATAAAGGGTGCCTCACCTTCTTTCAGGCTGATGGAGTTCACAATTGATTTGCCCTGGATGCATTTCAGGCCGGCCTCAATGATTTCCCACTTGGAACTGTCCACCATGATCGGTACGCGGCAGATGTCCGGTTCTGCTGCAATGAGGTGAAGGAAACGTACCATTGCAGCCTTGGAGTCCAGCATGCCTTCATCCATGTTAATATCGATGATCTGCGCGCCATTTTCAACCTGTTGGCGAGCGACCTGTAGAGCTTCCTCGTAATCTTCTTCGCGGATCAATCGGGCGAATTTGGCAGACCCTGTGACGTTGGTGCGTTCACCCACGTTGATAAAAAGTGAATCGTCTCGAATCGAGAAGGGTTCGAGACCGGAGAGCAGGGAAACATGTCCCTTCTCCGGTGGTTTTCGCGTCGAAGCACCTCTGGCGATTTCGGAGAATGCCCGGATGTGTTCAGGTGTGGTCCCGCAACAGCCCCCAATGATATTGACGAGGCCGCTTTGTACGTAATCCTCCATGGCTTTTGCCATATGCTCGACGGTTTCGTCGTACTCACCGAATTCGTTCGGAAGACCGCGGTTCGGGTAGGCAGAAACACAGGTGCTGGCAATCCTCGACAGGTTTTCGATGTACGGGCGCAGCTCGTCTGCACCCAGGGCGCAGTTAAAGCCAACGGAGAGCGGGTTCGCGTGGCGAACTGACGCCCAGAAGGCCTCAGTGGTCTGTCCCGACAGCAGGCGACCGCTTGCATCCGTGATGGTGCCTGAGATCATGATCGGCAGATCGACGCCTCTCTCACGGAATACTTTTCTCGCAGCATAAGTTGCAGCCTTGGAATTCAGGACGTCAAAGATGGTTTCGATCAGGATAATGTCTGCGCCGCCATCAATGAGGCCTTCGACACAGCGACCATAGTCTGTGACCAGGTCATCAAAAGTGATTTTACGAAAACCCGGATCGTTTACATCCGGTGACAGGCTGGCTGACCTTGTAGTCGGACCCACGGCACCTGCCACGAAACGAGGTCTTGAGCTGTCTTCCCTGAGAAACTGGTCGATGGCATCCCTGCACAGGCTGGCTGATTCTCGGTTCAGCTCGTAAACCAGGGCCTCCGTGCCGTAGTCCGATTGTGAGACTGTATTGGCCGTGAAGGTGTTTGTTTCCAGGATGTCAGAACCGGCGCGCAGATAGTCGAGATGGATATCTCGAATCACGTCTGGTCGGGTCAGGGTAAGTAGTTCATTGTTTCCCTTTAGGGTGCCATCGTGATTGGTAAATCGGTCGCCCCGGTAATCTTCTTCTGTGAGTCCAAGATCCTGTATCGCGGTGCCCATGGCACCATCCATCACGAGAATGCGTTCGTTCAGGATCTGTTTGATGTTGCTCATGGATTCAACTGCCAGCTGGTGAAAACGCCGCAATTCTACCAATGCAGCGAAACAGGCTGGGTGAAGAAGATGAAAGGCAAACTTGAGTCCCCCTCATCTCGAAATGTCACAATAAACCCATGGTTTTTAAAGAATTTTCTTTTCTATAAAATGTCATTCCCAAGTCACCAGGACAGAACCCGGAATTAACATGGTCGAGATAACCGAATCGGCACAGAAGTACCTGATTGAGCTGCTTGCCAAGCAGGACGACAAAGATATCGGGATTCGCATCTTTATTGCGGACCCGGGCACACCAACGGCGGAGACCTGTATCGCCTACTGCCGTCCTGGGGAAGAGCAGGCAGAAGACGAGCGAATCGAGTACGAGGGTTTTACCGCCTGGATCGATGATCGAAGCAAACCATTCCTGGTCGACGCTCTGGTGGACTATGCGGAAGATCGCATGGGCGGGCAGCTCACGATCAAAGCTCCGAACTCAAAAGTGCCCCAGGTGTCGGAAGACAGCCCGATTGAAGACAGAATCAATTATGTCCTGCACAGTCAGATCAATCCGGGCCTCGCTTCCCACGGGGGAATGGTCAACCTCGTTGAGGTTGTTGAAGAAGTGGCGGTGCTCCAGTTTGGGGGCGGTTGCCAGGGTTGTGGAATGGTCGACATGACGCTGAAAGATGGCGTCGAGAAAACCCTGATGGAACAATTGCCACAGCTCAAGGGCGTGCGGGACGTTACCGATCACACGGTTACGGAAAACGCCTACTTCAAGTAATTCCGAATCAATTGGACTGGATGATGGTTGCCGATGGCATCGCATGCATCACCTGTCCACGGCCCGGCGGATTCTGACGAAAGGTATCTGCCTGGGCGCCGGTTAACCCCGCTGTTCGAATAGCAGCGTCCACGTCACCATAACGCATGTAAAGATGCATGGCCGCAACCTGGCGCATACCGTCTGCTTCATCAGCAGGTAATCCATCTATGAGGCGGATGGCTGCATCGGTATTGTTCACTACAAGGACCTGCACAAGCCCGCGAACTGCACTGGATCTGTTGCGCCCTTCCGGGAGGGAGTTCACCCACCTTCCGGCGACATCCGGGTCCATGTGTCCCCAGTTGGCCGCGAGATTTTCAAATGCGCCGGAATAGTTTTCGTTCGATGCATTGGCACTGAGGTACTCAGCGGTTCCGGCAGGGTCGGCGTGGGTAAACGTGCTGAGCAGAACAGTCGCTGCTTGCTGGAATCCATCGGCGTTTTTATATTGATCCAACCACTGCATGGAACGATCGAGACCCAACGGCGCCTTCTGCTGAGCTATATCACGTAGAAGAGCAGACGTGATATCCGGATGTTCTGCTTCAGTCAGCCATTGTTCTGCAGCCTCGAGATCGTTATGGGCAAGGCCGGATGCCACGGACCTCATCAGTTGCAGGTTGCCGGATTTTCTTGCCCAGCTGACGGCAGCAGCAGGGTCGTTCCGGACATAAGAGTGCGCAAGACCGGGTTCGACGTTTGCCCTGACATGTGCGGGCAATGTAGTGACGTAATCCAGCGCTGCCTGCAGGTCCGTCGAAGCCCAGCCCATGATGGCTTGATTCATCAGCCCCACATTGCCGGAATCCTGGAAGTGTTGTTCCAGGTAGGGCACTCCTCGTACTGGATCTCTCGCTACCATGATGGACAGGGCCGTTCCCAGCAGTTGCAGATTATCGGGTGCGTATCGCTGCACCAGTTCGTAACCATCCAGATACCCACCTTGCCCTGCGCGAGAGACAATCCTGGCCAGTGCCGCCTGGATCTCATTCTGTTCCAGACTCTCCAGTGCTTGGAGCGCTGCATCCGGATCCATCTGGTACCACTCTGCAAGGGCCCTGCTGATTTCATGGGTGCGACGCATACCCCTGCTGCCAATTGCATCCCGGAAGCGATCTTCCGGCAGCTTGTTCATGCTGGCGGTATGTTGTAGCAGCGCCTGGCCGGGGGGGCCAAGAATGTTAACGATAGCGGAATCGTAGCCACTCGCCAGAAAGACAGGATCCTGCAACAACCTGGCAGCGATCTCGAAACGCAGGTTAATGTCAGTGATGAGTGCAAAACTTTCGCTCATCGCAGCGGGGTCATGCCTGGCCCAGCTGGTATAGATGCTGCCCAGCAACAGCTGTTTTCGTTGCAGGGGTATGGAAGCAGTCTCTGCGTAGTCGAGCGCAGCCTGGATATCTATTTCCATCAGCCGCTCCAGGAAGATGAGTGCCAGGTTGCTGTTTTGAAACGGGTCGCTGGTATCCAGGTACTCATCCAGCAGTTTTATCAGTTCCGGCACACTACTTTGCGCGGCCAGCTGGTGGGCGGCGTACTGCTGGCCGAATATGCTGTCGGTTGGGTTCACCGTGATCGGCTCTACCACTGGCGAAGGGCGTTCAAGGGGTGGCAGGCTCTTCACCGGTGCAGTTGCGACTAGTTCTTTTTCTTTTGGTTTGCTGGCGTTAAATGACGGCAGGTAAAGGTATGCTGCTATCACAGCAATTGTTGCAACGGCGCAGTGGGAGAGCGCCAGTAACATTGGCGATTTCATGTCTTTTACCTTAACACGGCGTGGTCCGGCTTGGCTGTAGGGACGTGTTTGTAAGGAGTGTATGGATCGTGTCAGTATCCGGCTCAGAGTAACGAGGGAGTTAAACATGACCACGGAGCGCGACTTCGATGTTATTGCGGTGGGTGCGGGTTTCGCAGGCCTTGGCCTGATTCACTACCTGCGTGAGGCAGGTTTGTCGATCAAGGTGTTCGACAAAGCCTCCGATGTTGGTGGTACCTGGACCTGGAATCGATACCCCGGCGCGGCGACCGACAGCGAAGGTTATTACTATTGCCTGACCTTCTCGAAAGAGTTGCTGCAGGAATGGACCTGGTCTGAGCGCTATCCCGGCTGGGAAGAAACCCTGCGGTACATGCACTTCGTCGCCGACAAGTTTGATATGTGGCCGCACATCCAATTGAATACCGAAATTAGCGGCGCAGAATTCGACGCAGATGCTGCGCTCTGGCGTGTGAAAACTGCAGATGGCGACGAGTACACCTGTAAATATTTCATCAGTGCTGTGGGGATGATCTCGGAACCAAATATCCCGGATATTAAAGGTCTTGGTTCATTTGAAGGACCATGTTTCCACTCATCCCGCTGGCCCCGGGAAGGCCTGGATTATGCCGGCAAGCGGGTTGGAATCGTCGGCGCCGGTGCAACTGCGGTGCAGATGCTGCCGGTCATGGCCAGGACAGCCGCCAGCGTCACACTGTTCCAACGAACACCTAACTTCGTCCTGCCGGCAGTGCAGAAGCCGATGACCGACGAGTGGGAAAAAGACATCAAGGACAACTACGACGAGATCATTGCGAAGTGTCGGAATCATGTTTTTGGTATGGCCTTTGACAGCCCTGTGGGTAGGACAGTGGAGGAAACGCCACCGGACGAAGTGCAGAAAATTTTTGAGGAGCACTGGCCCAGAGGCAGCTTTCGCTTCTGCTTTGAAACCTTTGACGACCTGCTGACCAATGCCGATTCCAACAAAGCGGCAGCAGATTTTATTAACAGCAAAATCAGGGAGAAGGTTAACGATCCGGATACCGCGGAGCTGCTCACACCGAAAGACTACCCGTTGTTCGCAAAGCGCCCGCCGCTCGATCACGGCTACTTCGAAGCTTTTAATCGTGACAACGTCCATCTCGTGGACATTTCAGAACGTGAACCCATCACTGAAATCACATCAACCGGGATTCGGACGACTGAGAATGACTACGAGTTCGACATCATCGTGCTTGCCACCGGTTTCAAAGCCTACACAGGGGCGGTTGAGAAGCTTGATATCCATGACACCCACGGTGTCAGCCTGAAAGACAAGTGGCAGGACGAGTCGGCTTCCATCATGGGCGTGTGTGTCGCTGACTTCCCGAACTTCTTCATGATCACAGGCCCCCAGGCACCATTTGCCAACCTGCCAACTTCCATTGAACAGAACATCATGTGGATAACGGACTGTATCAACAAGATGGAAGCCGAGGGTTATGAGGTGTGCACTCCGACAAAAGAAGCAGAGGAAGCCTGGTCAGATCACACGGCGGAAATTCATGCCCAGACGCTGATGGCGGAAGGGCATAAGGTGAACTCCTGGATGATGGGCGCAAACATCGCCGATAAGAAACCCAGGGTGCTCATCTACTTTGGCGGCGCTGATGTCTACTACGACAAGTTGCGCGAATCCGTCGACGGGGGATTCCCCGAACTCGAGTTCAGCCGACTTGCGGGTTGAGATTCCTGGAGGAAGCTGCGCCCGTTCAGGCCGCAGCTTCTTTCCCGCTAGTCAGCGGTTCCCTCGCCGGCAGGATATCCTTCACCTTATCGCGTAGAGAACGAATCATCTCCTCGGTGGTTTCCCAGCTTACGCAGGCGTCTGTGACAGAGACGCCGTATTCCAGGTCAGCCAGGTTCTCCGGGATCTTCTGGTTTCCGAATTTGAGATGGCTTTCCACCATGAGGCCGACGATGGACTGGTTCCCCTCGACGATCTGGTTGGCAACGTTGTTCATAACAAGAGGTTGCAGGGAGGCATCCTTGTTCGAGTTGGCATGACTGCAATCCACCATGATGTTTGCAGGAATGCCTGCCTTAAGCAGTTGCTCTTCGCAGATGCTTATGCTGACAGAATCGTAGTTTGGTCGACCGCCACCACCGCGCAGGACGATGTGTGCATGCTTGTTGCCTCGGGTGTGGATGACAGAAACCTCACCCCGGTGATTGATGCCCAGGAAGCGGTGCGGTGCAGAAACACTCTGCAGGGCATTGATCGCGACTTCGAGACCGCCGTCTGTGCCGTTTTTGAAACCAACGGAAGAGGAAAGGCCGCTCGCCATTTCACGGTGCGTCTGTGATTCAGTAGTGCGAGCGCCAATGGCGCTCCAGGAAATCAGGTCCTGCAGGTATTGTGGCGTTACCGGGTCAAGTGCTTCCGTTGACGTGGGCAGCCCCATCTCTGCGAGATCAACCAGCAGTTTGCGACCCTGGGTCAGTCCTTCCGTGATGTTAAATGAGTCGTTCATGTGCGGGTCGTTGATAAAACCTTTCCAGCCGGTTGTCGTCCTCGGTTTCTCAAAATAGACGCGCATGACCAGAAGCAGCGTGTCCTCCACTTCATCGGACAGTTTTTTCAGGCGCTCTGCATAATCCATGGCTGCCTTCATGTCGTGAATGGAGCAGGGGCCAACAATCAGGAACAGGCGTGGATCTTCGCGTTTCAGGATGTTCTTGATGGCCAGTCGACCGCCGGAAACAGTTTCCAGCGCATGGTCAGATGCGGGAACCAGTTCCTTCAGCTTTTCTGGCGTAACCAGTGTTTCTTCGCTTAACACGTTTAAATCGTCCACTTGTATGTCGTTCATGGGAATCGTCCTGTTTAACGTCGTCTAACTTTTTGATGAACCAAAAAAAACCCCGATGGCTTCCGCCTGTCGGGGTTTTCTCAGGCGGGTGAACCGCCCAGGAATAGCTGAGCGATTTAGCTTACGACGTAAAAGTAATAGCCCAGCCACCAGTTGCCAGCAGTCTGATCTGCGGGCTTAAGGGCTGGGGTGCTAAAACGCTGGCTGAATTGGTTCTTCATAGTGCGCCCAATAATAGACCGATATCTCGGGATTGCAAGTGACATTCAAGTGGCCCGTCTATACTATGCGCGTCTTTTTCGTGACCGGGTTTGAGATCGGAGCATTTAGTGGAGTATGAGCTGACGGCATTGATGGCAGGCCTGTTGTTCGTTGTCGGCGTGCTTTCCGGGTTTATCAACACGCTAGCTGGCGGTGGCAGTATGCTGACTTTGCCGGCCATGATGATGCTTGGCATGCCCGCTGATGTTGCGAATGGCACTAATCGGGTGGGCGTACTCATGCAGTCCATTACCGGGGCAAAAGGCTTTAACGATCAGGATCGACTGGAACGGACAGCCATATTGCCCGTGCTCATTCCAACAGTTGGCGGTGCGCTGGCAGGCTCGCTGTTGGCATCTTTTTTGCCGGTCTGGGTCCTGGAACCTGTGCTGCTTGGCGCGATGGTAGTCATGGCGCTGATCATGGTGATTCGCCCGGAGACGGTAGCGCCTCCTGAAGGAACAGAGCCGTACCGTCTGGCTGATCGGCCAATTGCGGGCGCCGGTTTGTTCCTGGCCGGGGTCTACGGCGGTTTCGTGCAGGCTGGCGTTGGTTTTATCCTGATTGCAGCACTGGCCGGGGGTCTTCGCTATGACCTGGTTCGCACCAATGCCCTGAAAACAGTCTGCACCGCCATCTTTTCAGCGGTAGCACTCGCGGTTTTTGCTCTTCGGGGCCAGGTCTGGTGGATTCCGGGTGTTGTACTTGCGATTGGCAGTATCCTCGGCGCCATGGCCAGTGTCCGATTTGCGATTAACGTCAGCCAAAACACGTTAAAATGGATCCTTTTTGTCATGGTGACTGCCTCATGCGCTGGTGCCGTGATTTTTTAGAGAGCTGGTTTGGTTTTATATGAGTAGTACAACAGACAAGTACCCCAGTAATTTCATTCGCACGATCATCGAGAAAGACATTGCTGAAGGTAAAAACGGCGGCGCTGTGTTGACGCGTTTCCCGCCGGAACCCAATGGCTATCTGCACATCGGTCATGCGAAAGCAATTTGCCTGAGTTTTGGTATGGCAGAGGAGTTTGGTGGTGCCACCAACCTGCGTTTTGACGATACCAATCCGCTCAAGGAGAGTGTCGAGTTCATCAACGCGATCAAGCGCGATATTGAATGGCTGGGTTTCCAGTGGAAAGAAGAGCGCTATGCCTCGGACTACTTCCCGCAGCTCTATGAATTTGCAGAGCAATTGATTCGTGAAGGCAAAGCCTATGTGGATTCACTGTCCGCGGAAGATATCCGCGAGTACCGCGGTACGCTGACGGAGCCTGGGAAAGACAGCCCTTACCGCGACCGCAGCGTGGATGAAAACCTGGACCTGTTCCGTCGCATGAAGGCAGGGGAGTTTGCGGATGGCGAACATATTCTCAGGCTTAAGATTGATATGGCCTCGCCCAACATCAACATGCGGGACCCGGCCATCTATCGGATTCGCCATGTAGAACACCACCAGACAGGCAACGAGTGGTGCATCTATCCCATGTACGACTACACACACTGTGTGTCAGATTCGCTCGAAGGCATCACACATTCACTGTGTGATCTCAGCTTCGAGGATCACCGTCCACTGTACGACTGGGTGCTGGATGAACTGGCCATGAACTGTCACCCGCAGCAGATCGAGTTTTCCCGATTGAACCTGCAGTACACGGTGATGAGCAAGCGCAAGTTGCGCCAGCTCGTGGAGGAAGGCATGGTCGACGGCTGGGATGACCCACGCCTGCCGACTATCTCAGGGCTGCGTCGCCGCGGCTACACGCCGGCTGCGATCCGTGATTTCTGTCGTCGCATCGGGGTTACCAAGAGCGATAACAACGTTGAACTGGCACTGCTGCAAAGTGTCATTCGGGAACACCTCGAAGATAGTGCGCCTCGTGTGTTCGGTGTGTTGAATCCTGTGAAGCTGGTGATCGAGAACTTCCCGGAAGGTGAAAAGGTGGCGCTCACGGTTGCCAATCATCCCAAGGATGAATCCATGGGCACGCGTGAGCTGAACTTCACCCGTGAAGTTTTTATCGATCGTGACGACTTCCGTGAGGAAGCTAACCGGAAGTACAAGCGCCTGGTGCTGGGTGATGAGGTTCGCCTGCGTTATGGCTTCGTGATCAAGGCTGAAGAAGTTATCCGGGATGACTCAGGTGAGATTGCCGAGATTCGCTGCAGCTACGACCCGGATACCCTGGGCAAGAATCCGGAAGGCCGAAAGGTGCGCGGTGTGATCCACTGGGTGTCGGCTGAAGAAGGGCTGCCCGCGGAAATCCGAGTTTACGAGCCATTGTTTACTGTGGACTTTCCCGACGCTGATGATCGTGATTATCACGAGCTCATCAATTCCGAGTCACTGACGGTGCACCAGGGTTTTGTGGAACCCTCGCTGCAAAAAGCCGGTCTTGATGACCGGTTCCAGTTTGAGCGTGAAGGATACTTCTGTATCGACAGCAAGGATTCTACTGAGGGCAGCCTGGTGTTTAATCGCGTGGTTGGTCTTCGCGACACCTGGGCCAAGATAGAAAAAGCCGGCGGCGCATGAGTGTCACTTATCGTGATGTGATCCATGCCGCATCGCGGATTGCGGAAGGTATTCACTGCACACCCATTATGACCAGTGAGCTACTGGATGCAGAAGCTGGCTGTGAACTCTTCTTCAAGTGTGAAAACCTGCAGAAAGCAGGTGCGTTCAAATCACGGGGCGCTGTTAACGCCGTGTTTTCCATGTCGGCGGATGATCTGGCGCCGGGCGTAGCGACCCATTCCTCCGGCAACCATGGTGCCGCGCTTGCGAGGGCTGCCTCCCTGAAAGGTGTTCCTGCCTATATCGTCGTGCCTGAAAATGCCAAGCAGGTAAAGAAAGAAGCGATTACCGCATACGGTGGGCAGGTCATTACCTGTGAGTCCACATTGCCTGCCAGGGAAGCAAAGCTGGTCGAGGTGATTGCCGAAACCGGTGCGACTTTTGTTCCTCCTTACGATGCTGATGACATTATTGCCGGCCAGGGCACAGCCGCTCTGGAGCTGGTGGAACAGGCGCCGGGCCTCGACTGTATTGTCGTCCCGGTTGGTGGTGGCGGTTTGCTGGCTGGTACGTCACTGGTCGCTGAACAGGTGAATGCCCGGGTTTATGGCGCCGAACCCGTAGGAGCTGATGATGCACACCGTTCATTTCATTCCGGTGAACTGGTGACCGAACATGTGCCCGATACGATTTGTGATGGTCTGCTGACCACTGTGGGTAAAAATAACTTCGACATTATTCGTGATCGTGTCACGGATATTCTGCTGGCCAGTGACGATGAAACCCGGGCCGCGATGAAACTCATCTGGAGCCGCCTGAAACAGGCGGTTGAGCCGTCTTCTGCCATAGCCCTTGCCGTGATTTTAAAGCATCCAGATTTGTTTTCGGGTAAGAGCGTCGGGGTCATGCTGACGGGTGGCAATGTGGACTTGGACCACCTGCCGTTCTAGAATCCCTCCGTCACATGACTGGCGATATCAGGTGGAATTAACCACTGGGAAGTGTGACGTCAATATTTGAAGCCGTTCGCCTGGGCGCCCATTTCACCTTACGGGAGTAGCCCTTTTGACTAGTCCAAACGATAACCTGAACACCCTCGAGCAACAGGATCCGGATGTCTATGCCGCGCTGAGAGGCGAAGAAGATCGGCAGAAGACCGGCATTGAACTGATCCCGTCTGAAAATTACACCTTCCCGGAAGTACTGGCGACGCTTGGCAGCGTGTTTACCAACAAGTATTCGGAAGGTTATCCGGGCCGCCGTTACTATGGTGGCCAGGAATTCACTGACAAAATTGAGGACCTGGCGCGTGATCGTGCCAAGACCGTGTTCCGCTGTGAACATGCCAATGTGCAGCCGCTTTCCGGTTCCGCCATGAACCAGGCGGTTTACCTGGGCTTGCTGGAACCGGGCGACACCATTCTGGCCATGGATCTTTCCCACGGCGGCCACCTGACCCACGGCGCACCGGTATCCCATATGGGAAAATTGTTTAACTTTGTGCGCTATGTTACTGATCCTGTTGATGGTTCTATCGATTATGACCAGGTCAGAAAGGATGCCCTGGAGCACAAGCCCAAGCTGGTTCTCTGTGGCTATACCTCCTATCCGAGGGACATTGAATACGAGAAATTCAAGGAGATTGCGGACGAGGTGGGTGCGCTCACCATGACCGATGCTTCCCACTTTGGTGGCCTGGTCGCCGGTGGCGCCATGCGAAATCCGTTTGATTTTGGTTTTGACGTTGTCACCACGACCACCCACAAGTCCTTGCGTGGTCCGCGGGGCGGTATGGTGCTGTGTACGAAAGACCTGGCCAGCAAAATTGATAAATCCGTGTTCCCGGGACTGCAGGGTGGACCACACATGAACGCCATTGCTGCGATTGCGGTCACTCTGAAACGTGCCCAGACGGAAGAATTCAAGGACTATGCAAAGCAGGTCCTTAAGAACAGCCAGACATTGGCGAAGGGTCTGATGGACAGACAGGCAAATCTTGTCACTGGCGGTACCGACAACCACATGATGGTGGTTGATACCATGAAGAGCTACAACCTGGATGGACGTGTAGCCGAGGAAACGCTTGATAAGGTCCATATCACGACCAACAAGCAAATCATCCCTGATGACCCCAATCCACCGCTGCGCCCAAGCGGCATTCGCATCGGTACACCCGCGGCGACAGCCCGAGGCATGAAAGAAGGGGATATGGAGCAGCTCGCTTCCTGGATTGATCGATGTCTGCGTTCGCCGGAAGACGAAGCAGTGCATGAGGAAATCCGCGGCGAAGTGGTGAAGTTCTGCGCAGAGTTCCCGGTCCCCGGAATCTAAGCCATTCAGTAGACGGAGGAAAGAGCCCTCAGCGCGGGGTAAAGAGCCCTCAGCGTTACTTGGAACGATATTGTGGGACCTGTCCAGCGGATACGGGTAAAGCCATTCAGTCGACGGAGAAAAGAGCCCTCAGCGTTACTTGGAACGATATTGTGGGACCTGTCCAGCGGATACGGGTAAAGCCATTCAGTCGACGGAGAAAAGAGCCCTCAGCGTTACTTGGAACGATATTGCGGGACCTGTCCAGCGGATACGGGTAAAGCC
>JADHNI010000015.1 GCA_016779585.1 Pseudomonadales bacterium | reverse complement strand
GGTAAAAGCTCGAGTTCCTGTTCTGTCAGGGGGCGAATTTCCTCATAACCTTCTAGCAGGGCCCGCTGCAGTGAAGAATTTATGCAGTTGCCTTCTTTGCACCAGTCATTTAGTGCCACCGCGATATCCTGGATTAGGAGATCGCTACAGGCGTGATAAAAGTCGATCACGCCACTCAGTTCTCCGTTTTCCAGGAACAGGGCATTGTCCTGGAACAGATCCCCGTGAATGATGCCCCTTGGGACGTCTGCAAGCAGAATCTGCTCGTAATCGGCTACAAGGCTCGCAACCAGGTCTCGATCTTCACTTAAAAGGCGCGGTGCCACCTGTGCCAGCGCCTCATGCATCCACGCGGGATGGTAAGGATTGTCGCGCTCGATGTTGAGCTCAGCCAATGCCTGGTGTGATCTCGCCATGAAACGCCCGATATCAGCGCACTGGCCCTCACTCACCTTGTCCAGGTGTCCGCCTTCGAGCCTTGGGAAAAGGAACGTTGGCTTACCGCAGAAGATGGTGGAGGTCATGCCATCGAGCGTGACAATTGGGGCCGCGACTGGAAGGCCGTAATGGTAGAGGTGGGTCATGACTTTGTTAAAAAAAGGTATTTCGTTGAAGTCAAAACCCTCGATGATGGTCAGGATGTAGTGCTCTTGATCACCGTTCTGTTCCAGTGTGATCCGATAGTTGGAGTTCTCAATGCCGCCTTCAATAACCTCATGATGAGCAAGTTCACCCTTGCCGAACATAACCAAATACCGGCTGAGTGCCTCCTCAGTAAAGGTTGTAAATGCGGCCATGAGCCCTAAAGCGTAACGCAGACGTTCGTGTCAGTGTTCATATCAGAATTCGACGATGACCCATTGCGGGTAAAGCTGGCGTTTGTGATCCAGGCTTTCATAGTGTGGAGCGCCATCTGCAGGGACCATGTAATAAGGCCGGCCTTGCTTTGGCACTACCTTGATCATGGTCAGAATACCGTTCTGGCGATATTCATAAATGATGCGATCCTCGCCCTCGACGATCTGGATATCGTCTTCTTCCCGCTCCTCTGCCACTGTCGATACAGGAGCGATGAGACCGATCGCTAACAGGCACGTCAGTAACCATGTGATCCATGGAAAATATCGGATGTTCGAAGTATGGTGGGCTTTGCTTCGCATGAGGTTTCTCAATTGAAAAAAGATTTCTCACTGGTGCTGATCGACGGCTCATCCTACCTGTTTCGTGCCTACCATGCACTTCCCCAACTGGTCTCATCTAAGGGTCAGCCGACGGGTGCTATTAAGGGCGTTGTCAGCATGATCAGGAAGCTGATGGCGGATTATCCCGACAGCCATATCGCCGTGGTGTTTGATGCTAAAGGCAAAACTTTTCGTAACGAGATCTACAGGGAATACAAGGCAAATCGGCCGCCAATGCCGGATGAGCTGAGAAGCCAGATTGCACCGATTCACGACATCATTCGCAAGATGGGTCTGCCACTACTCATTGTGGATGACGTTGAAGCTGATGATGTAATCGGCACCCTCGCTCACCAGGCGACGGACCAGAAGATGGATGTGCTGATATCAACCGGTGACAAGGACATGGCTCAACTGGTCACACCCCACGTCACGTTGATCAATACGATGAATGATGCCATCACGGATGAAGATGGCGTCGTGGAAAAATTCGGTGTCAGGCCTGACCAGATCATCGACTACCTCGCCCTGGTAGGCGACACATCCGATAACATTCCAGGCGTACCCAAGTGTGGGCCTAAGACTGCGGTAAAGTGGCTGGCAGAATATGACAGTCTTGAGGGCGTTATAGAAAATGCTGAAGCCATCAAGGGGAAGGTCGGCGAAAATTTGCGTGAATCGCTGTCCTTTCTTCCCATGTCTTATGAACTGGCAACGATTCGCAAGGATGTGGAACTTGAATCAGGTGTGGATGAACTGGTGCTGGGAGAGCCTGACCAGGACGGTTTGCTGGAATTGTTCACGGAGCTGGAATTCAAACAATGGGTAACAGAACTGGGCGGCAGCGGCGCGTCTGACTCTGCAGTTTCAGGCGACCAGGTAGAGGTCGACTACGATATTGTCTATACGCTTGGCGAGCTCGATGGCTGGATTGATACACTCAAAGCCGCCAATGCCTTTGCGTTTGATACTGAGACCACCAGCATCGATTACATGGAGGCAAACATTGTCGGGATCTCTTTTGCCGTGGAGGTCGGCAAAGCTGCATACGTGCCGATTGCCCATGACTATGAAGGCGCACCGGAGCAGTTGTCCATGGATGAGGTATTCTCGCGTATTGGACCGCTGCTGGCAGACCCGGAACGGACCATTATCGGGCAGAACCTGAAGTACGACATCAGCGTTCTTGCGAAACAGGGTATTCCGGTGAAGGCCAGGATCTTTGATACGATGCTTGAGTCTTATGTGCTCAACTCGGTTGCTTCCCGACACAATATGGACGACCTGGCTCTCAAGTACCTGGGAGTCAGCACGGTTCATTTTGAAGACATTGCTGGGAAAGGTGCCAGGCAGCTGACCTTCAACCAGATCGACATCGATAAGGCTGGTCCTTACGCCGCTGAGGATGCAGATATTACCCTGCGATTGCACGAAGTGCTCTGGCCAAAGCTGCAAGCAGAGCCATCGTTGTTGTCTGTATATCTTGACATAGAACTCCCACTGTTGCCGATTCTCTCCAGGGTTGAAAGGCACGGTGTTCTGCTTGATGAAGATCAGTTGCACCGCCAGAGCAAGGAACTGGAAAAGCGCATGTCCGAGCTGGAGCAGGAGGCATTCGGCCTGGCTGGCGAAGAATTCAATCTTGGCTCTACCAAGCAGCTGCAGGAGATCTTCTTCGAGAAGCTCGGTCTGCCGGTCATCAAGAAAACGCCCAAGGGCCAGCCTTCAACCGCTGAACCCGTATTGCAGGAACTTGCCCTCGACTATCCGTTGCCTGCGGTGATCATGGAGTATCGGGGCCTGTCGAAACTGAAGTCTACCTACACGGACCAGCTGCCGAAGCAGATTGCTTCGTCTACCGGGCGTATCCACACGTCCTACCACCAGGCGGTTGCTGCCACGGGCCGGCTTTCCAGTACGGACCCTAACCTGCAGAACATACCGATCCGCACCGAAGAAGGGCGGCGGGTGCGCAAGGCCTTTGTCGCACCTGAGGGTTACAAGGTTATGGCCGCGGATTACTCACAGATTGAGTTGCGTATCATGGCGCATCTTTCTGAAGATGAGGGGCTGGTTAAAGCATTTAAGGACGGTCTCGATATTCACAAGGCAACAGCTGCGGAGGTGTTTGGTGGTTCAATCGACAGCGTCGCTGACGAACATCGGCGCAGTGCAAAGGCCATCAACTTCGGATTGATTTACGGTATGTCAGCCTTTGGCCTTGCGCGGCAGCTGAATATCGGCCGCGGAGATGCACAGGATTACATCGACCTCTATTTTGAACGGTATCCCGGTGTGCGGGAATACATGGATCGGACCCGCGCATTGGCCGCGGAGCAGGGCTATGTCGAAACCATCTTCGGCCGTCGTCTCTACCTTCCGGAAATAAAGGCGAGCAATTTCCAGAGGCGACAGGCCGCAGAAAGAACGGCCATCAATGCGCCAATGCAGGGCAGCGCAGCTGACATTATCAAGCGCGCGATGATTGCTGTGGACCAGTGGCTCGGAGAATCAGACCTTGATACGCGAGTGACCATGCAGGTTCATGATGAACTGGTCCTTGAAGTACCGGAAACAAGGCTGGATGAGGTGGCTCAGGGTGTTGAGCAGCTCATGTCGGGTGCGGCGGAGCTCTCTATTCCCCTGGTGGTGGAAACTGGCGTGGGAGATAACTGGGACGAAGCACACTAGTTTCCTGGAGAAACCACAAAATTGGTCAATTTTTTTTAGCTGCCGAGGAACTTTCTGGTGCTGTGCCAGTCCTAATCAATGTAGCAAGAAATGAGTAAGCAGCAACTTCGGTAATTTTATCCCCCAAAAGAACCGAAGCCGGGCTCTGGTCATCCCTCCCCAATACCGACCAGGGCCCTTTTTTTGCCCTAATTTTCTTCTTCCAGCCAATGTCCAACCGTTGATTCCAGAGTTTCCAGGCCGAGTTTTCTCGTGGCAGAAAATACCTGGGCGCTGGCGTTATGCGGAAGATTGCGTTGCAGGCCGAGTAATGCAGATTGTTGCCCTCCCCTTTTCAGCTTGTCAGCTTTTGTCAGGAGAATGTGTACAGGCAGTTCCGCATCGGTGGACCACTCAAGCATCATCCGGTCGAATTCCTTCAGCGGGTGGCGGATATCAACCATTAGTACGAGGCCCCTAAGCGAGTTCCTGGCGCGCAGGTAGTCTTCCAGGTGCCTTTGCCAGTGATCCTTGACGCTCATGGGGACCTTTGCGTAACCATAGCCAGGCAGATCCACCAGTTTTCGGGTTTCGGACAGTTCGAAAAAATTGATGAGCTGGGTGCGCCCGGGTGTTTTGCTGGTTCTGGCCAGGCTTTTCTGCCGGGTCAGCGCGTTAATGGCGCTCGATTTCCCGGCATTGGAACGTCCGCAAAACGCGACCTCGGCACCAATGTCAGGGGGACACTGTGCCAGCGTTGCTGCGCTGGTCAGGAATCGGGCAGTTTGGAAGTTAACAGACATTTTTGCCTGGAATCGGTATATAATGCGCCCCGCATTCTAGCACTCGCACTGCGGGACGTGCTGATTTATCAAGCATCAAGTTCAAGAAGTTTAAGTATGAAAAAGATTGTGATTTCTGCTGTTCTGGCCTGTCTTGCGATGACAGTTACCGGAGCCCATGCGGGCGGTAATGCCGATGCCGGTAAAGACCTGGCCACAACCTGCCTTGCCTGCCACGGCGAAACCGGTAACAGCATGGCGCCAACCTTCCCGAATATTGCCGGACAGGGTGAGAAGTACCTGCTGAAGCAAATGCAGGATATCAAGAGCGATGCGCGTTCTGTGCCGACTATGGCTGGTTTGCTGGATAACATGACCGACCAGGATCTTGCTGATATTGCAGCTTATTATGCGAGCCAGGCACGCAGCATGGGTGCCGCAAAAGAAGAGCTGGTTGATTTGGGTGAAAGCATCTACCGCGCCGGGATACCGCACAAGAGTATTGCTGCCTGTACCGGTTGCCACGCGCCCAGTGGTAACGGAAACAACCCTGCCAGATTCCCCGCGCTTGCTGGCCAGTGGCCTGAGTATACGGTGCAGCAGCTGAAAGCATTCCAGTCTGGTGAGCGCCACAATGATGGTGACTCGCAAATGATGCGTGGTGTGGCTCGTGATATGACCGAGCGCGAAATGGAAGCCGTCGCGTCTTACATTTACGGACTTAAGTAAGAGCCCGGAATGCTTAAGAGGCTACAGATAATAGGCTTTTTATCGGTTTTGCTGGCCACGGTTGGTGTCCAGGCCGAAGGTTTCCAGTACGAGGAAGGTACGCACTATGCGATATTGGAAGTACCTGTCAAAACTCGAGATCCTGCGGTTGTTGAAGTTACTGAATACTTTTCTTACGGCTGTCCGCACTGCTACCGTTTCGAACCTCTGATCCAGCAGTGGAAAGAAGACCTGCCCGCGGACGTTGAATTTAATCGCACTCCTGCCATCTGGCGTGTTACCGGTTACGAGCTGTATGCCCGTACCTACTATACGGCGCTGGCGCTTGGAGTCCTGGATATTGTGCACACACCGCTGTTTAACGCGATACATGGTGAGCGTCGACGACTGCTGGACCTGGAGTCAATGACCAGCTTCATGGCGGAACACGGTGTCGATCCGGTCGAATTTGTGAAAACCTACACGGATTCCTTTGGTGTTAAAGCGCAGTATCAACAGGCGATCGCAAGGCAACGAATTTATCGCTCAGGCGGTGTGCCTGCCTTGATTGTGAATGGTAAATACCGGATTGAAGCCAGCATGGTTGGCAACAGCAATGTCGGCATGCTGCAGGTCGCGAACTTCCTGATAGAAAAGGAACGTCAGCTGTTAAATGCCGGTGCGCCTTCGGGTGCAGAATAGCCGGAGTCACCCATTCCAGCAGGTGTGTCTTCCCGCTGACGGGATTCATCAACCCGTCGCCTTAACTCTTTCCCGGGTTTGAAGTGCGGTACGAACTTGCCGGGTTTGTGGATGCCGACCTCTCCTGTCTTGGGATTCCTCACCGTCCTGGGTTTTCTGAAGTGGTTGGAAAAGGTACCGAATCCACGGATCTCGATTCGCTCACCGGATGCGAGGCTGTCCGACATGATCTCGATGAGGGTATGAACGGCAAGGTCGACGTCGCGGTTACTCAACTGATCGAGCTTTTCTGACATTCTCTTTATCAGTTCGGATTTGTTCATTAACCACAACCAATGACAGCGACTAGCTCATCTTACTAAAATCAGTTTCTGTTTCAATATGTTATAGACATTAACTAATGTATTTGATTAATTACATCCAGTTAATGTCGGAAATCATTGCAGACATCCATTGAATCGAATCCCTTGATCGCCTAGAATTCGCCATGGCGCGCTACCACCGAACCGGGCCTTTTGCCCTAGGTTACACAGTAAGTGAATACTTACTTTTTTCCCCGGCGCGCAATAACTTCCACTCTTTTGATTCCGGTCCCTATCCTGTGGTCCGGAGCACCCCTGTATCTGTTTTGGAGGCGAATAATGACAACAATTATTGACGGTGTTTCTCGAACTTTTGCCGAGTACCTGCTGATCCCGAGGCTGACCCGCAAGGAGCAGCGACCTGACCTGGTGGATCTCAGCTCTCCCATCGCAGTGGTGGAACCCAATCAGCTGCCGAGATTCAAGATCAATACCCCTATTGTCTCTGCTGCGATGCAATCAGTTTCGGGCAGTGAACTGGCCATATCCCTCGCAAGACAGGGTGGCCTCGCATTCATATTTTGCAGCCAGGCTATTGAGAGCCAGGCAGAAATGGTGCACCAGGTTAAAGCACACAAGGCCGGATTTGTGCCCAGCGATACGAACACGACGCCTCAGAAAACGCTGAACGAAGTGATCGCGCTGATGAAACAAACCGGGCATTCCACGGTACCGGTCACAGAGGATGGTTCGGGTACGGGACGCCTGATTGGCCTGATTACAGACCAGGATTTCTGGGAGTTTGAAGATGATCTTTCAGATCCGGTCATGAAGTATATGACGCCTATTGAGGAGGTCATTTATGGAGAAGAGGGACTGACACTCAGGGAAGCCAATCGCCTCCTCCACAAACACAAGAAGAAATGTCTTCCGATACTCGACAAGGCCGGGCACCTGACCTCATTGGTTTTCAAGAAAGACTATGAAGATCATATGCGTCACCCGCTTGAGTTGCTTGATGACTCAAAACGGCTTTGTGTGGGCGCAGCGATCAATACGCACGACTATCGGGAACGGGTACCGGCACTGCTGGCCGCAGGTGCTGATGTGCTCAGTTTTGATTCTTCGGACGGTTTCACCGAATTCCAGAAAGAAGGTATTGACTGGATTCGCCAGGAGTTTGGCACCGATGTTGTGCTGGGCGGGGGCAACATTGTGTCCGCAGAAGGGTTTGATTACCTCGTTGGTGAGGGTGGTGTAGATTTCATCAAAGTAGGTATGGGTGGTGGTTCGATATGTATTACCCGTGAACAGAAAGGTGTAGGTCGCGGCCAGGCGTCGGCCCTTCTGGACGTTGTGAAAAGGCGTGATGAGTATTTTGAGGAGACCGGGCGCTATATACCGATCTGTTCTGATGGTGGATTGTCCAATGATACCCAGATCGTCGTGGCACTCGCCATGGGTGCCGATTTTGTCATGATGGGTCGCTACTTCGCCATGACCGAAGAAAGCCCGACACCCAGGACCTCCATCAATGGCCAGATGTATAAACCCTACTGGGGCGAGGGAACCAATCGCGCGCAGAATTGGCAAAGGTATGGCGATGGCACAGAAAGTCGTGAAATGGTTTTTGAAGAGGGCGTTGATGCTTATGTACCTCTGGTAGGTACCGTGGGAGATGTCCTGAGAACAACCCTGTACAAGCTTCGATCCACTATGGTGAATGTTGGCGCGGACAGTCTTTCTGACTTCCGTGAACAGGCAGTATTGACGCTGGTTTCAGAGCAATCCGTGGTCGAAGCCGGTACTTCCACGGTGTTCCAGTTCTCCTCAACCCGGGACTATGAGGGTGGTGGCAACTCCTGATTCAGGTAGTCTTCAGCAGCGGCTTCTGTATAATGGCGCCGGGTTTTTCAACGAGTGTTTGAAGTGAGCAGAAACAAGATTTTGGCCGGTGTTGTCGGCATGTTGATTGCCGGTTTAGCAATTGCATCCAGCGATATCGCCGAGCGTATTAAGCCCGTGGGTGAGGTCTGTATCGAAGGTCATGACTGCGCCACGGCGAGTGCAGCGCCCATGGAAGTAGCCTCTTCCGGAGGCGGCGACGTGCAGTCCAATTTCAACAAGAGCTGTGCGACCTGTCACAATGCCGGAGTTGCCGGCGCGCCGAAATTTGGCGATGTGGATGCCTGGGCTCCGCGTATCGCCAAGGGTATGGACACCCTCTACGCCAGTACCATCAACGGACTCGCTCCTGCCATGCCTGCCAAGGGCATGTGTTTCAGTTGCTCCGATGATGATCTGAGAGCGCTCGTGGACTACATGGTTGAAGCCGCGCAGTAGCCTTCATTTTTTCCTGTCCAGTTTTCTGTAACTGACAGCTTCTGTAAGGTGCTGGCGAGTCACGTCAGCACTGTCCGACAAATCAGCAATGGTGCGGGCTACTTTTAGAATCTTGAAGTAGCCTCGCGTCGATAATCCTAGTTTATCCGTGCACATGTCCAGGTAGCGACGATCGCTGGAGGCGATTCGGCAATGTTTGCCAACTTCCTGGTTTCCCAGCATGGCGTTGATTTCCCCTTGTCGACGCAACATGTGCTCCCGGGCATTCTTGATCCTGTCGCGAAATGCATCTGAAGGCTCCTGTTTCCTGTCTGTTCCTGGCCTGGCAACTTCCCCGGGTGCCAGAGGTGGAACCTCAATATGGATATCGATTCGGTCCAGCAGTGGCCCTGAGAGGCGTGAACGATATCTTTGAATCTGGTCAGCCGTGCACTCACAGTCACGTCGCTTGTCCATAAAGTATCCGCAGGGGCAGGGATTCATTGCGGCAACGAGTTGAAACCTGGCCGGGTAATGCACCTGGTACCCGGCGCGACTGATCCAGACTTCGCCGGATTCCATGGGTTCTCGCAGCACCTCCAGGACATGCCTTGGATACTCCGGAAGCTCATCCAGAAACAACACACCAAGGTGTGCCAGCGATATTTCTCCCGGCCTGGGTGGGTTACCACCACCTGCCATAGCGACTGAACTGGCGGAATGGTGGGGCGTCCTGAACGGTCGCCTGCGAAAGTAGCGATAGTCGAATGACTGCCGCGATACAGAAGCAATGGAGGCAACTGCCAGGGCCTCTGTTAGGCTCATATCAGGAACCAGGCCCGGTAACCTGCTTGCGAGCATCGTCTTTCCAGTGCCGGGAGGACCTACCATCAGCAGGTTGTGGCCCCCGGCGGCAGCAATCGCCATGGCACGTTTGGCAGATTCCTGTCCTCTGACGTCATCAATCGAGGGTAGTGGGAATGGCGTTGGGTCTGCTTTATATTCCGGTTTTCCCAGGACAGCTTTGCCACTTAGATGCCGTACGACGCTGAGCAGGTTGGAGGCAACCAGCATGTTCTGGTCTTCCGCCAGACAGGCTTCATCCTGGTTTTGTTTCGGCAGTATCAGCGTTCTTTGATTTGACTCACTGCGCACAGCGGCAGGCAAAACCCCAGAGACGCTGCGAACCTTGCCTGTCAGGGAAAGCTCTCCCAGGAACTCAAACTTGTGCAATTCTGGTGCTTCGATCTGGCGTGAGGCAGACAGGATCGCGATGGCAATCGCGAGGTCATAACGGCCACTGCTTTTAGGCAGGTCCGCTGGCGCAAGGTTTACTGTAATCCGCTGAGATGGATACTCGAATCCACTGGCCTGGATTGCGGCTCTTACGCGATCTTTGCTCTCCCGGACAGCCGTTTCCGGTAAACCGACAATCTGGGTGTGTGGCAAGCCTGGCGCAGCGGCAGCTTCAACTGACACCGTCGGTGCTTCAATACCGAGTTCAGCACTGGAGTAGGTCGTGGCAATCTTCATTCCTGGCATTATTCGTGGGAAGATCAGACAGGTCCGTAGGCATGTTCAACCAGGTGCCGCGGGCAATGGAGGAAATGATCGCACGAACTTGGTGCAACTCCGTGCGCGATAGTGGTCTATGTCGCACCATGCTGGTGCGAGATTGCCGGGCGCTAATTCCATGGAACCGTTAAAGCCTTGTTTTTACTGGAAGTTGGGAAGTTGGCACAGTCGATGCTTTACTTGTCACTGTTAAGGGCAGGTCAGAAATAGGATCCCTGTCAGGGTATCTTCACCCCTGCAAATTAGATACATTGCCTAACAAAAACTAGGTAAAGCGTTGTAAGGAGAAAACAGATGAAATTAGTCTCTGCGATTATTAAACCTTTCAAACTCGATGACGTGCGTGAAGCATTGTCAGAGATTTCCGTGCAGGGTATGACTGTCACGGAAGTGAAGGGTTTCGGAAGGCAGAAAGGGCATACGGAGCTTTACCGAGGGGCAGAGTACGTTGTTGATTTCCTGCCGAAAGTGAAGATCGAGGTAGCTATCTCAGATGACAACCTGGATGCAGTGATCGAGGCCATCTCGAAGGCCGCGAATACTGGCAAGGTCGGTGATGGCAAGATTTTCATCAGTCCTCTTGAGGATGTGATTCGAATTCGTACGGGCGAAACTGGCGCAGAGGCAGTCTAGCCAGGCATCTCCGGGAGTGCCTGCTGTTCGTCAACAGGACCGGGCACTCCCTTCTTTACCCCAGGCAGGCCAAATTTCTCTATAATCCCACCCTTTTGCCAGGGCTGGGCGATCCATGCGATATGGGAGTACACGCGGCGGCGTGTCAGATCTTTCCTTTTGTGATGCGGTCATGATGGGACTCGCTTCTGACGGCGGGTTGCTTGTGCCTGCAGATATTCCGGACATCCGCGAACAACTGCCGGAGATGGCATCGCTTGGCTATACGGAAATTGCCAATCGTGTGATGGGCTGCTTTATCGATGACATCCCTGCCGCCGACCTTGAAGCTCTCATCGAGAAAAGCTACGCCACCTTCGATGACGAACGAGTGACGCCGCTGGTGCCGGTCGGTGACATGCAAATCATGGAGCTGTTTCACGGTCCAACACTGGCTTTCAAAGATGTGGCGCTGCAGTTCCTGGGTAATGTTTTTGAGTACGTGCTTGCCCGTGACGGTGGTCAGCTGAATATTCTTGGCGCCACCAGTGGTGATACTGGCAGTGCCGCGATAGCCGGCGTTCGCGGCAAGGAAAACATCAACATTTTCATCATGTTTCCGGACGGGCGCACCAGCCCCCTGCAGGAAAGACAGATGACGACGGTGCTGGATGACAACGTCCAGAATATCGCGATAGAAGGCAGCTTTGATGACTGCCAGTCCATTCTGAAAGGCGTTTTCGCTGACCTTGAATTCAAGGACAGGTACCAGCTTGGTGCCGTGAATTCCGTCAACTGGGCACGTGTACTTGCCCAGGTGGTTTACTACTTTGCCGCGTGGGTGCAGCTGGGTTCACCGAAGGCGTTCCAGGTTGCAGTGCCAACTGGAAACTTTGGTAACATTTTTGCGGGTTACATAGCCCGTCGAATGGGGTTACCCATCGACAAACTCATTCTCGCCACCAACGAGAATGACATCCTGCATCGATTCTTTACCACGGGTCGTTATGAACGTGGCAGTGTTCACTTTACCTACAGTCCGGCGATGGACATCCAGGTATCAAGCAATTTCGAGCGTTACCTCTATTACCAGTTTGGTCAGGATGCATCGAGGGTAACCGGGTTTATGAATGAGTTTCTTGTTCACGGTTCGGCGACCGTAAATTTCAACACCGTGAACTTTGATGACGCGTTTGCAACGGGCTGTGTCAGTGATGAGGAAACACTGAACACGATTGTTGCCACCTATGAGGCCACCGGTTACCTGTTGGATCCTCACACTGCTGTTGGCGTACATGTGGCGGCATCCCGGAGAAACCCGGAATTACCCCTTGTGTGCATGGCGACGGCTCATCCCGCAAAATTTGATGACGTCATCAGGAAGGGCCTTCCGGATACTGATATTACACATCCTGCCCTCGAGGTACTGAAAGACCTGCCTGCCCGCAAAACGCAGTTACCCAACGATCAGGACGCTGTAAAAGCCTTTATTGCGGATCACAACGACTAGCAGGCTTAGCTCAACTCGCCAGCTCCCTGATCGCCTCGGGCAGCTGGCGGATATCGTCTATAACGGCATCTGCCGCGGTTTCCCCGGGTTCCGGTTTCGCGCTACCACGCACCCAGATGGTGCCTAGACCGACCCTGTTCGCCGCATCGACATCCTTGATGGGGTCGTCTCCAACATAAAGCATCTCATGCGGATCGCATCCGGTATGCTCCAGTGCACGATGAAAAAGGTCCGGTGCAGGTTTGGGCGCACCGACCTGCTCTGCTGAGAAAGCGAAACTGAAATGTTCGCCAAGCCCAAGACGATGAATGTCGGCATTGCCGTTGGTGAGTGCACCAAGCTGGTAGGCGTTTGCGATGTTTGCAATCACCTCAAGTGCACCTTCGAAGAATTCGACCTTGTTGCGGGCGACCAGGAAAACCTCCATGGCTTCCCTGGACAATTGCTCAGCGTCTTCTGTCTGGTTCAGATAGGAGGCTAGTGCACGTTCAATAGTCAAACGTCTGAGTTCGGTCAATCGATGCCCGAGGCTGGCATCTTCCTTTAAGGCCTCGTCCCTGAGCGACCTCATAAGCTCCGGGTTGTAAGAAAAGTTTGGCAGGGTGTCCTGAAGCCAGCCTCTAAGAACCTGCTCAGCGCGAACAATGACTGGATGGACATGCCAGAGTGTATCGTCCAGATCGAAGGCTACAACCTTAAACTTCTTCATCTAGGTTTCCTGATCCAGTTTCGTTTTTCTACCGGCACGCGGGTGTGCCTGGTCGTAGACATCCGCAAGGTGCTGAAAGTCGAGGTGGGTATAAATCTGCGTCGTTGAAATGTCCGCGTGACCCAACAGTTCCTGCACGGCGCGCAGATCCTGGCTTGATTCCAGCATGTGACTGGCAAACGAATGTCTCAGGGTATGCGGATGTACCCTGCCAGAGATACCCAACCTGCGACACCACTCCCGAACCCGTGCCTGCACATTACGGGCGCTGATGCGTGTACCTCGTTCACTGATGAACAGTGCAGTTTCGTCAATGTGCCTGGCCCGGGGTGCGAGCATCCGATCCTGGAGCCATGCCCTGAGGGCAGCGATAGCCTTTGAGCCTACCGGCAGCAATCTCTCCTTGTTGCCTTTTCCAAGTACGCGGATCGTGCAGTCGTCGAACGATACATCCTGGATGTTGCTGCCAACAAGCTCAGAAAGGCGCAATCCTGAGGAGTAAAAAAGCTCAAGCATCGCGCGATCCCTCAGGCCGTGCCAGTTTGATGTCCCAATCTCCAGCAAGCGGCTTATCTGGTCTGTATCAATCGTATCTGGCAATGTTGAACTGGACTTCGGTGCTGAAAACTCCATAGCCGGGTTCGATTTGACGATGCCTTCCCGTGCGAGGAAGTTGAACAGCGTCCTTATAGAGGAAAGGTGTCGTTGCAATGTTTTCCCTGACTTGCCACCGCGATGGGCACCGGTGATATAGGATCGAAGATGATGTGCGCCAATCTCCGGCCAGGCTTCTATACCCAGCGACTCGAGTGTTTCGAGCAGTGCCAGGAGGTCGCGCTGGTAGTTGCTTATCGTGTGGTCAGAAAGTTGGCGTTCGTTTCTCAGGTGGGCAAGGAAGTGGTCGAGCTCGGATCTCATTGCTTAAGGCTAACGCGGCAGGTGCCTGGGCAAGAGTTTGGCCAGGACGTCTGCAATAAAACCAAGGAAAAGTGTATCCATTTCAGGCGAAAAGTAGTGAGCGTCCCCATGGCCGATCGCCAGCAGTGCGAGTTGTTTGTTTCGTTCTTTTACTGATAGGACTGCCGCTGATTTAACTTTTTCACTCTGGTGACGAAAGAGGAAATCCTGCTCCCCCGGGCGAAGTACACCCAGGGTCGGATGCCGGGCGCGCATCAAGGCGCCCACATAACTGCGTGCGGAATCGGCGGTGACCCGGGATGTGAAATGATTTATCTGGCGAGGTCGCTTACCGAAGACAACCAGTGAGTATGCCTTGCAGCCAAAGTCTTTCTTCAGTCCTTTTTCAAGTGCGTCGAAAAAATCCGTACCGCGGTTCGCTTCTATAAGTGCCAGAACAAGTCGGCGACTCTTGTCGAAGATCTCCTTGTTTTCCTCTGCCGCCTGGACAAACTCGTTGAGCTGCCTGCGAGTTTTGCGTTGTCGATCCCGAATAACATCGAGTTGTTTCTCCACCAGGGAGATCGCACCTTTGTTCCTGTGCGGAATCCTGAGCTTCATTAGCAGGTTGTCGCGGTCCTCGAAGAATCCAGGATTATCTTTGAGGTAATCTGCCACTTCCTTGTCAGTCAATTCGCTCATACTTGAAGTCTTCCCTCGTAAACCCGGCACGCGGGTCCGGTCATTTTTACCGTGTCATCATCACCACCCCATTCAAGTGACAGGTGACCACCGAGCAGTTCAACGTCGACCACATCGTCCAGCAAACCCTGAAGTCTTCCGGCGACCATGGCGGCGCAGGCACCCGACCCGCAGGCCTGGGTTTCACCAACGCCGCGTTCGAATACTCGCAGTTTGATCCTGTTGCGGGATACCACCTGCATGAAGCCAACGTTCACGCGTTCCGGGAACCTGGGATGGGACTCGATTAGCGGACCGATCCGTTCGACCTCTGCAGTGTCGACATCATCTACCCGAATAACAGCGTGTGGATTACCCATGTTCACGGCAGCCAGTTCGATCATTTCACTTTCACCATCCGAATCACAGGACTCCTGCAGCGGAATCCGGTAGGTGATCTTCGGGGAATCTGCAATAAAGGGGATCTTCGCCGGTTGCAGTACGGGTTTACCCATGTCCACAGTGATGTTGCCATCTTTCTCCAGCTTGCAGGTGATCTCACCGTTGTTGGTCTCCAGCTTGATCGTGGATTTGGTGGTGAGACCCTCATCCCTTACAAACCTGAGAAAACACCGTGCACCATTGCCACACTGCTCCGCTTCCGATCCATCGGCATTATAGATGGTGTACTTGAAATCGAGTTCAGGCTTCTCTGGCGGACGAACTGTCAACAGTTGGTCAAAACCGATGCCCAGCTTGCGATCTGAAAGCTCCTGAATGAGTTGTGGATGCAGGTTCGCGCGCTGTGATATCAGGTCGACCATCATGAAGTCATTGCCCAGACCATGCATCTTGGTGAAGCGTAGCAGCATATTGCTAATTTACTCCCGAATCGGTTCCAGGGCGAACAGGTCTTCGATGGATTCGCGTTGCCTGATGACCCGGTGGTTTTCCCCGGAAACCAGAATTTCAGCTGCGCGTGGCCTGGAGTTGTAGTTCGAGCTCATGACAAAGCCGTAGGCACCCGCTGACAGAACAGCTACAAGGTCATCTTCTTCGATGGCGAGTGTGCGATCCTTTGCCAGGAAATCCCCGGTCTCGCAAACCGGACCGACGATATCCCACGTCCTCTCCTGTGCACCGGTATCAGCCACATTCACAACTTCCTGCCAGGCGCTGTATAACGCCGGCCGTATCAGGTCGTTCATGGCGGCATCAACGACGGCGAAGTTCTTACCTTCATTGGTCTTGAGTGTATTGACACGCGTCAGCAGGATTCCCGCGTTGGCCACAATCATTCGCCCGGGTTCAAACACCAGGCTTTGTGGTCGACCGCTCATGGCCTGCCCTACTGCACTGGCAAACTCCGCAACATCAATGGGAGTTTCATCCTTGTATTGCACACCGATGCCACCACCAAGATCGATGTGATCTATCTCAATGCTTCTGGCCGCCAGTCGATCCACCAGATCCAGCACACGGGCCAGGGCGTCGAGGAATGGTGTCAGGTCTGTAATCTGTGAACCTATATGGCAATCGACACCCACGATCCTCAGTGATGGCGTTACGGCGGCTTTCTTGTAAAGGTCAAACGCCTCGTCGATGGATACACCGAACTTGTTTTCTTTCAAACCGGTTGCGATGTACGGATGGGTCCTGGGATCAACATCCGGGTTCACGCGAATGGAAACCGGTGCAGTGTGTCCCGTAACCTCGGCTACCCTGGCAATTCGTTCCAGCTCAGATGCAGATTCAACATTGAAACAACCGATGTCATGTTCAAGGGCGAGATCAATTTCCCAGTCCTGTTTTCCGACGCCGGAGAAAACAACCCGTGACGGGTTCCCACCGGCACGGAGAACGCGCATAAGTTCGCCCCCGGAAACGATATCGAAGCCAGCGCCCATGCCTGCCAGTAGTTGCAGGATAGACAGGTTGGAGTTTGCTTTAACGGCATAGCAGATTTCATGCGGATGCATGGACAGGGCTGCGTCGAAGGATTCGTAGGCCGAGCGAATAGCTGCCTCGGAGTAAACAAAAACCGGGGTGCCGTATTGTTGGGCGATCTCAGCGAGCGACACCTGCTCCATGAAGAGATCACCCCCGTCCTTTCGGTGAAGGGTGCTATGCAGCATGGCTATTTATCCGCCTGTTCGCGTTCCGTGTTGTTGCCTTGTCGCGTCGACTCAGTGGGGTCTTCCAAGGCTTTTTGTTCCAGGGCTCCTTGTTCCAGAGCTCCTTGTTCAAGATACAGGTCACCCTTCTGACCGCATGCAGCCAGTACAAACAGGGAAAAAAGTGCGCAAATCAAACGGTTGGCACGCATGGTATCTAAGTCAAACCCGGGAACGGAGTGCAGTATACTTGAGTGCCCTCACGGAGAAAAATGAAGTTAGCGATGGAAGACAGACAGTTTCAGGAGCTTGTTGATGACGAGTTTGTCCGGATAGAAGACCGGATCGATGAGCTGGACCTGGATGCCGATATCGATACTGCCGGGGATGTACTTTCCATAACCCTCGAAAACGGTACCAGTATCATCCTGAGCCGCCAGGTTGCGAATCACGAAATCTGGATTGCGGCGCGGTCCGGCGGATTTCACCTCGGATACGATCGTGAAAAGTGGATTTGCACGACCACGGGTGAGGACCTGGATACCCTGCTGAACCGGGTTTTTAGCGAGCAGGCTGGAACCAGTCTTTTCTGATTCAGCCTGAAAGGCTGTCTCTTGCTGCCTTGATCGCGGCTTTCACCTGTTCCGGCGCAGTACCACCAGGATGATTTCGAGCGGCAAGCGACCCTTCCAGGGTCAGGACCTGGTAGACGTCTTCCTCAATCAGTTCACTGGCTGAAGTCAGTGAATCAAGCGGCAGCTCGGAAAGATCGCAGCCCTGCCCAATAGCCTGGCCAACCAGTCGTCCAACCACTTCGTGGGCATCACGGAACGGCAGACCCTTTTTAACGAGGTAATCGGCGAGGTCAGTGGCCGTTGCGAAACCTTTCCTGGTCGCTTCCCGCATATTCTCTCGCCTGGGCTCCATGGCGGGGACCATGTCGGCAAACGCGGTCAGGCAATCCATGACAGTGTTCACCGTATCGAACAGGGGTTCCTTGTCTTCCTGGTTGTCCTTGTTGTATGCCAGTGGCTGGCCCTTCATGACGGTCAGAAGGTTATTCAATGAACCGAATACACGACCGGTTTTACCGCGCACGAGTTCAGGGACGTCCGGATTCTTCTTCTGCGGCATGATGGATGAACCGGTACAGAAGCGATCGGGCAGGTCGATGTAGTCGAATTGCGGTGACGTCCAGAGAATCATCTCTTCTGCCCAGCGGGAGAGATGCATCATCAGGAGGCTGGCTGCAGCACAGAACTCGATCGCGAAGTCCCGGTCGCTGACGGCATCAAGGGAGTTTGCCGCAACGGTTTCGAAACCGAGCAGCTCGGCTGTCATGTTTCGATCAATCGGGAAGGTTGTGCCGGCTAGTGCGGCAGCACCCAGTGGCAGGCTGTTAACTCTCTTTCGGCAATCCTGCATTCGGGCCTTGTCCCGACCAATCATTTCAAACCAGGCCATCAGGTGATGGGCAAAAGACACTGGCTGGGCTACCTGCAGATGAGTAAGTCCCGGCATGATGGTTTCAGTTTCGCCCTCTGCGAGTTCCAGGATGCCGTTCTGGAGCAGGGTGATTTTTTCGCAGATCGCATCAATGGCGTCCCGGAGGTAAAGCCTGATGTCAGTTGCGACCTGGTCGTTCCTGGAACGTCCGGTATGCAACTTTTTCCCCACATCACCAATTTGTTCCGTAAGCGCACTCTCAATATTCATGTGCACATCTTCGAGCGCCACTGACCAGGTCATGTTGCCCTTGAGGATATCTTCCCGGATGGCTTCAAGCCCTGAAACAATGGCACCACGCTCGTTGTCGTTCAGGATACCCACGGACGCAAGCATCGTCGCATGTGCGATAGAACCCTGTATGTCGTAAGCCGCGAGTACGTGATCGAATCCGATTGACGCGGTAAACGACTCAACGAAGGCGTCGGTGGCTTCAGTGAACCTGCCGTCCCAGAGTTTGTTGCTTTTATCAGTCACTGGTTTTGATCTGAAAACGAGAGAAGCGCAATTATAGCAGCATGGTCTGCGAAGCAGGCATAATTGGGATTCTCACCGAACCCGGGGAAAGAACAGTGGCCAGGCCGACTCCAGAAGCTGATTTCTTCCTGCCCGATCTCTGCCAGGCACAGAGCATCCTCTTCCTGGTGCTGGTTTCCGAGTTGCTGGTTTTTGTGCAGGTCCTTTTTTCGTCGAGTTTTTTTGATTTCAACTGGATGCAGCTTGGGCTGACCTCGCTGTTTGTGCAGTGGGTGGTCCTGAGTTCGGCCGGACTGTTGTGCAACGCCCGCCCCTGGTTGATGAGAATGACCGTGCCAAGGGCGACAACCGTTGCCTTTGCAATCATCCTTCTGCTGACTGCTTTGTTCAGTCTTCTGGCCGAATTGATTATCTCCGGATTTAGCGCCATGACCGAAGGAGGTGTTGGCCGTATCCTGCGTAACGTCCTCATTGCCATGATCATGACGACGATAGCGTTTCGCTATTTTTTTCTGTCGCACCAGCTCAGGGTTGGTGAGCAGGCTGAGTTAAGCTCAAGAATTCAGGCGCTGCAGTCGCGTATTAGACCGCACTTCCTGTTCAACAGCATGAATATTATTGCCAGCCTGATCTCGGTAGACCCGGAGGTGGCCGAGGAGGTGGTGGAAGATCTTTCAGTTTTGTTTCGTGCCAGTCTGAACGATTCGACCAGTGAGCCTGTTCGCTTGTCTGAAGAACTCGACCTTTGTGAAAAGTACGTACACATTGAAGGTCTCAGGCTGGATGACCGCCTTTCCATGGAATGGCAGATTGAGGTTGATCCCCGGGAAGTGCGTATCCCGCTCCTGACGCTGCAACCATTGCTGGAGAATGCAATTTATCATGGCATTCAGCCACGACGGGATGGCGGTACGGTATGCGTTTCGATCACGGAGGATTCAGGCAGGATAAAGATCGAGATATCTAATCCCCTGGCAGGTGAAGAAAGTACCCATGAAAAAGGGAACAGGATGGCACTGGATAACATTCGTAACCGCCTGCAGGCCCTGTATGGACCGGAATCTTCTCTGACCACCGAGAAAACGGAGACCCAGTTCATTACGCGGGTTTCATATCCTATTGATTTATAAATCTTTTCCGGATGTACGCTGTGTTTTTTCTGACTAATTATCAAAAATGTGCACTACGTCGCAGTTTTCTTGTCAAAAATCCTTAATTTAGCGTTCATGGCGGTCTCTCGCGTTGCGATTTGTTACCGGGAATGACTGCCGGTAGCGTTAAACGAAGAACAGTAAAGAGGTCATGCCCATGAAAGTGCTCGTGGTAGATGATGAGAAACTGGCCAGGGATCGACTGGTCAGGATGGTAGAAACCCTGGATGACTACGCTGTGGTTGGCACAGCGGAAAGTGGCGAAGAAGCTGTTGGGGAAGCCATCAAGCTGGAACCCGATATCGTTCTCCTTGATATTCGTATGCCGGGTATGGACGGCATGGAAGCGGGCAAGCAGCTATCGACCCTGGCTTCTCCTCCAGCTGTTATCTTCTGTACGGCTTTTGGCGAACATGCGATTGAAGCGTTTGACGTCAGCGCATCCGGTTACCTTATGAAGCCGGTGCGACGTGAGGCTCTCCAGGATGCGCTGGGCAAGGCATCCAGGGTTAATCGAGTGCAGATGGAAGCCATCATGGGGCGTGATGAAATCCCGAAAGACCGCTCAAGAACACATATCAGTGCGAAGACCCGTCGCGGTATCGAGCTGATCCCCCTGTCTGAAGTCAAATTTTTCCAGGCAGATCACAAGTACGTTACGGTTCGTCATGAGGGCGGTGAAGTATTGATTGACGACACGCTGCGCGACCTCGAAAACGAGTTTGGTGACAAAGTGGTTCGCATCCACCGAAATGCGCTGGTGATGATGGATCATCTTGAGGGGCTCGAGAGAGACCCGTCAGGTCACTACCAGGTAAGAATGCGCGGCATTGATGAACGACTTGATGTCAGCCGTCGGCATGTCTCAGGATTGCGAAGGCTGGTTCAGACTCTATAGGTTCCCCCAAAGCAGTAAGCAGTACTAAGGCGACTCCGGTCGCCTTTTTTATTTCATGTTCGCTGGCATGTTAATGTTCGCAGCATGAAAAATATCCGAATAGCAACGCGTGAGAGTGCTCTTGCTCTCTGGCAGGCGAATCATGTTAAAGCTCTGTTGGAATCAGCTCATGCTGATGTGACTTGCGAAATCGTCGGCATGACGACAGAGGGTGATCGCAACAAGGTATCTCCGCTCAGCCAGATGGGTGGTAAGGGTGTGTTTGTCAAAGAACTGGAGACTGCGCTGCTCGATGGCTCTGTCGATATTGCCGTGCATTCCATGAAAGACGTGCCAGGTGAATTACCAGGGGGACTTGAGATTGCCGCCATGGTTGAACGCGCGGATCCCCGCGATGCTTTTGTCTCCAATGACTTTACCGGCCTGGCTGAGTTGCCTGATGGTGCGCGTGTCGGCTCATCGAGCCTGCGTCGCGTGCTTCAGCTTAAAGCAGCGTTTCCAGGCCTCCAGTTCCTGGAACTCAGGGGTAACGTGGACACGAGACTGCGCAAACTTGATGAAGGCCAATACGAGGCTATTATCCTGGCGGTAGCGGGGCTTACCCGCCTGGGTCTTGCTGAAAGGGTCGCAGATGCGATCAGTACGGATATCTCTATTCCCGCGGCTGGCCAGGGTGCCGTGGGTATTGAATGCCGCAGTGATGATCGTGTCACCAGAGCACTACTTGACGCGATTAATCACAAAGCCACCTGGCAATGTGTTGGTGCGGAGCGTGAGGTAACGCTTATGCTGGGTGCCACCTGTAACCTGCCCATTGCTGTCTTCGCAGAGATCGTCGACTCCACCCTGGCCATTACAGGATACGTTTCTGATATCTCCGGTGTGCAGGTGGTTCGTGAATCCCTGCAGGGACCGGCAGCGAATGCAAAGCACCTGGCCAGGGAATTAGGAACACGATTGCTCGAGCAGGGTGCCGCCGAGCTCATTGGATCCGTGTGATGCCATGCAAGTCATCCTGACGAGACCCGAGGGAGAAAACGAAGCTCTTGCAGAACGGCTCAAAGACCACGAAGTTCTGACTCTCCCCTTGATACAACTGTTAGAACTTCCTCAGTCAGAAGTGATGAAAAAGACGGTGACTGATCTTGACCTTTTTGATGAAATTATCTTTGTTAGCAAGAGCGCAGTTCGCCATGCCATGCCACTGCTGGAAATTTACTGGCCTCAGTGGCCCCTGAAACTGAATTGGCTGGCTGTAGGCGAAGGCACTGCTGCTGCGCTGGAATCTTTTGGTGTGCGCGCCAGTTTCCCTGGGCAGGCCGGCAGCGAGGGGTTGCTTGCATTGCCGGAGCTGATCGAAGTGAACGGTCATCGCATCCTGATTTCCAGAGGTCGCGGTGGTCGGGAATTGCTGGCCAGTGAGCTTGCCCGACGAGGGGCCCGTGTTGAGTATCTGGAAACCTATGAACGTATTGAGCTGGAACAACCCGGGCTTACCGGGATTCAGGATGGCGCTGTTCTTGTGGTGACAAGTGCCGAGATCATGGAAAGTGCGATCACTCAACTGGCTGGTCGCGAAAAAGTCATGCAGGTTGTGGTGCCATCTGAGCGTATTGAATCACTCGCGCTTGATCGAGGATTTTGCAACGTTGTAAATGCACGTGGCGCTTCAGAACAGTCATTGTATGATGCTGTCATGAGTTGCATTAGATAAGTGGCGAGATGGTGGACGATTCGAAATCAGAACAAACCAGCGAAGATGATGTTACTGCCAGCTCAAAGGGATCCGCTGGATTGGGTGGCGGTCTTGCCATATTCCTTGCGCTGATCGCAATTGGTATTGCCTCCTATCCTGCTTATGAAACCTATCGCCAGATGGCAGAACCCGTGGTGGAGGAGATCGATACAACCGCCGAAGACCTTGCAGCCCTGCGAAGCCAGCTGGCTCGGCTGGAAAGCACCATTTCTACCGTGGATACCAGACTTACTGAAGTGTCAGAGGGTCTCGAAAAAGATACCTCTGTTGATGACATTCGCAGCGAACTTTCGCATGAGCTGGAAGATATCAGGAGTCGACTCGGCACCAGCGCGCAGGATTGGATTTACGCTGAAGTTGAATACCTGGTCAGAATGGCGAATCAGAGAGTCCTCATGGAAAGGGATGCTTCTTCAGCGCTTTACCTGCTTCAGTCAGCGGATGGGATAATCCGTGAAGCGGATGACCTGGTAGCCCATGAACTCCGGGAGTCCCTTGCCCGTGACATTGCTGCGTTGAAGGCGATCTCCGCTCCCGATACCCAGGGCATTTATCTCGAGATCAGTGCATTGATCGGCCAGGCTGATTCACTTAAGCGCGTGATGCCCACCTACACACTTCCCGATGCGCCGGCAGGGGAAATGGCAGCTGACAGCAGTCTCTGGGGTCGAGCAATGCTGTTATTGAGCAATGTCGGTAACCGACTGGCATCTCTGGTGGATTTCAGGCGCGGCAGTGTTGAAGTGCAACCCATTTTGCCGCCTGAGGAGGCTTATTACCTTCGACAGAACCTGATACTGAAACTGCAGATGGCTCAGCTCGCGCTGCTTGAGGGGGATGAGGCGGTGTATCGGTCCGCCTTGGATGAAGCGTCAGCCTGGATAGCTGATTCCTATGATTCATCTGATGCGGCAACAAAAGCCATGCAGGAATCCCTGGCCAGACTTGGTGATATCAGCATCGAAGTGGCAATGCCTGATATATCGGGTTCGCTGGTTGCCGCACGAAACCGTGTCGGTGCGCTCAAGGGAGCAGGCGTTAAGTGAAACGTTCGCTGCTCTATATCCTGATTGTTGTCGTTCTGGCTGGTTACCTCGGAACGCTAATAGCCCGTGATCCCGGTTATGTCCTGGTCACCTACCAGGACTACTCACTGCAGACCAGTCTATGGGTCATGTTAGGGCTCATAGCTGTTTTCTCACTTGGTGTTTACGTACTGCTGCGGCTGTGGCGCCTTTTCATGCGCAGTGGCCGTATGGTCCAGGGTTGGCGTGAAGATCGGCGTGAGAACCGTGCAACGAAATTGTCCCGCAAGGGATTCACCTTGCTGGCAGAGGGTGAGTTTGATCGTGCACGCAAGTTCCTGGACAGCGGTACACGGGGTGACTCCTCAGATGGGATTAACTATCTTGCGGCGGCCAGGGCAGCTAACGATATTGGTGATAGCGAAAGCCGTGAAACCTATCTCAGGCTGGCGGAAGAAAGCGATCACAACCTGGGTAAAGCCCGAGCGGTGGTTGCAGCTGAACTCGCGCTGATGCGGGGTGACGCCGACGGTGCGCTGGCGGCGATGGAGTCCGTGAAGTTTAACGCCCATGTGGCATTGCTGACCCGGCGTGCATTGCTTCGAAAGGGAGACTGGCGTGAAATTCTAAAACGCCTGCCCGAGCTAAAAAAAGCAGGTGCTGCCGAAGGCCTGGAAAAAGAAGCCGCCATCCTTGGTTTGGCGCACTGGAAAGATGACAACGGCGCTTTGAATGAGTTGTTCAAATCGCTTTCCTCCGAGACCCGGCAGGATCCGGCGGTGATTAGCGCCTACACGCTGAACCTGTCAGACAGGTCTCACGCCGAGCCGGTGCTACGCGCGGCCATCAGGAATTCCTGGCAACCTGAGCTGGTAGCACTTTATGGTCTTGCAGACGAAAAGACGCTGCCCAATCGAATCAAACAGGCGGAAAAGTGGCTAAAGCAACATGCGGATGATGCCGCGCTTCAATACTGCATCGGTTGCCTGCATTTGTTTTCGGGGGAGATCAATCTCGCGAAAGAGGCGTTAAATCTTTCACAGGAACTCGGGTTCGAGGACGCAAAAACCAAACTGGCCGAAGCTCACGCCGCTGCAGGGGACTACCAACGTGCGTATGATTTTTTATGCACGTCAACTAAATAGCTCTACCCGCGTACCGCTGATAGGTCTCACTCCGTCATACCAAGTAACGCTGAAGGCTCTGCTATTTGGTAAAGCCGAGCAGCAGACGACCATTAAGAGCGCGGCGCGTAGGAAAAAATATCCGACTTCATGTTCTCTTCAGGCATACCGCGTGCCATGAACGCATCCAGCGTGGCGTAAACCATGGCCGGACCGCCTGAAACAAACACGGTTGCGTTGGACACATCTTCAATATCTTCAAGCGCGGCCTCGCCAACAAGCCCGGTTCGACCAGTCCAGTCTGGAGAGGTGTCGGGTTCACTGACAACGGGAATGAAGTGGAAATTTTCGTGCTTGTCTGCCCATGACTGGCAAAGCTCTGCCAGGTACAGATCTTTATCAGACAGGACTCCCCAGTAAAGGTATACAGGGTAGTCGAACCCCTCCGGTTCGAGGTATTCGACGATGCTCTTCATCTGGGTTATACCGGTGCTGGCTGCCAGGAGTATGAGTGGATTGTCAGTTTTTTCCGTCAGGAAGCAGTCCCCCAGGGGCACCTGGATCTCAATCTCTCTGGCGTTGTCGAGTAGTTCCTCGATTATCGCGGAGTCTTCTGATCCGGGTGTGGGACGAATGTGCAGTTCTAGTTGCCCTTTAAGGTGCGGCGCACTGGCAATTGAAAACGGGCACTTCTTCTGCGGCAGGACCATCTGCAGATACTGCCCCGCATGAAAGGTGACATCTTCACCAGCGGGCAGGTCCAGCAGGATTCTCCGGGTATCTTCGTTGTACCAGTCGATCGAGGCGATCGGGCAGGTAATCTGCTTCACTATGGGTATCCGATCTAGTTACGTTGCTTTAGTTTCTTTTCATGGAAGCGAAGAACTCTTCATTGGTCTTCGTCTTCTTCATACGCTCGAGCAGGAACTCGATGGCGGCCAGGTCGTCCATGTCATGCAGGATCTTCCTGAGGATCCAGACCTTCTGCAATTCTTCTTCAGACATCAGCAGGTCTTCACGCCTGGTACCTGAGCGTCGAATGTTAATCGCAGGGTAAACACGTTTCTCGGCGATTTTTCTCTCCAGGTGCAGTTCCAGGTTACCTGTGCCTTTGAACTCCTCGTAGATGACTTCATCCATCTTGGAACCGGTATCGATCAGGCAGGTCGCGATGATTGTCAGGCTACCGCCTTCTTCGATATTTCGTGCAGCACCAAAGAATCGCTTGGGTCGTTCCAGAGCGTGTGCATCGACACCACCGGTGAGTACCTTGCCGGAGGCTGGAATAACCGTGTTGTAAGCCCTTGCCAAACGGGTGATTGAGTCAAGAAGGATCACCACGTCTGTTTTGTGTTCAACGAGGCGCTTTGCCTTCTCAATGACCATTTCAGCGACTTGTACGTGTCGGGACGGCGGCTCATCAAATGTGCTCGCCACGACTTCGCCACGAACAGAGCGCTGCATTTCTGTCACTTCTTCCGGGCGCTCATCAATCAGCAGAACGATCAGGTGACATTCGGGATTGTTGCGCATAATGGATTGGGCAACGTTTTGCAGGATCAGTGTTTTACCAGCCTTAGGGGGTGACACGATCAATGCACGCTGGCCTTTACCGATGGGTGCGGTCAGATCAATGATTCGCGCTGTCAGATCCTCAGTGCTGCCGTTGCCGGCTTCGAGCGAAAGTGCTTCATCCGGAAACAGTGGTGTGAGGTTCTCAAACAGGATCTTGTTCTTGCTTTCGCCCGGATCGGTGAAGTTGATCTGGTCAACTTTGAGTAGAGCGAAATATCTTTCGCTGTCTTTAGGTGGGCGAATCTTGCCCGAAACGGTATCACCGGTTCGAAGGTTGAAGCGTCGAATCTGGCTCGGTGAAACATAGATGTCGTCCGGGCCTGCCAGGTAAGAGCTGTCAGGGGAACGCAGGAAACCGAAACCATCCTGAAGAATTTCGAGAGTACCGTCGCCGTAAATTGCTTCGCCGGATTTCGCGTGCTTACGCAGTACGCTGGCGATGATCTCCTGTTTGCGGGATCGGCCGAGGTTGTCCATGCCCATCTCTTTGGCGATTTCCAGAAGTTCAGGTATGGGTTTGGTTTTAAGATCAGTTAGATTCATAAACTCACTTGTAGGTATTGGCAGGTGACGCGACGCGCGCCGTATGAAACTTGTTAGGGTATTTGACTAGAAAGCTGTTTTTCTAAGCTGTTGTTCTAAGCAGTTGTTGTAAGTTCTGTTGGGTTTTGGATCGTCGGGAAGGAGTTGCAGAGCGGCAGAGGGCTCTACGCCTGACCATCAAATGTTGCGAGGTAACAAAATGATATGTTTTCGCAGGGTTGTCAACTTCTTTTTTATGAACGTCTACCTGTTGGCTTTACCCTCTAACCTGCGATAGGTCCCATTCGGGTCTTCCTGCTAACGCTGGACTGCCTGCTGCCTTTCCCTGCGGACCTTTGTCTAGTCCGCAGGGAAGGTTCAGGTTTAGATGTTGCTGTCGAGAAATGCAGTCAGCTGCGATTTGGACAGAGCACCAACTTTGGTCGCTTCCACGTTGCCGTTTTTGAAAAGCATCAGTGTTGGAATGCCGCGAATGCCGTACTTCGGTGGAGTTACCTCGTTTGCATCAATGTCGAGTTTGCATACTTTCATTTTGCCATCGTATTCAGCAGCGATCTCTTCCAACACTGGTGCAATGACCTTGCAGGGGCCACACCACTCTGCCCAGTAGTCGACCAGCACCGGTACATCTGAGTTCAATACGTCTGTGTCAAAAGAGTCGTCAGATACGTGTTGGATATCTGCCATTAGAAGTCTCCGAAAAATGCGTGATTTGATTGGATAGAAGTATATAGGCGGGTGGTGTTTTTTCCAGAGCGGAGTTGCGAATATGTGTGATTCTCTTTGTTGGACCTCTGCGGGACCGCTTTACCCGCGTTTTATTGATAGGTCCCTTACGAGCGATGCGAGTAACGCTAAAGGCTTTGCGCCACCCGCTTTGCGAAGTAGGTCAGGATAGCGTCTGCGCCAGCGCGCTTCATGGCGAGCAGGGATTCCTGCACAACAGCCTCGGACAGCCAGCCTTTTTCCATGGCCGCCATCTGCATGGCGTATTCGCCGCTGACCTGGTACACCATGGTTGGCATCCCGAAGGTGTCTTTTACCCTTCGAACAATGTCGAGGTAAGGCATACCGGGTTTCACCATAACCATGTCGGCGCCCTCCTCAATATCCAGCGCAACCTCGTGTAGTGCCTCGTCGGTATTAGCTGGGTCCATCTGGTAAGTCATCTTGTCACCTTTCCCGAGGTTGCTCGCGGAACCAACCGCGTCCCGAAACGGACCATAGAAGGCAGATGCGTACTTGGCTGAATAAGCCATGATTTTTGTTGTGTGGAAGTTGTTTGCCTCAAGAGCATGCCGGATTGCGCCGATTCGTCCATCCATCATGTCCGATGGTGCAACAATGTCGACACCGGCCTGTGCCTGGGAAACAGCCTGGCGCACCAGTGTCTCCAGGGTGACGTCATTGTCGATGTAACCATCTGCGTCCAGGATACCGTCCTGACCGTGACTGGTGAACGGATCGAGGGCCACGTCAGTCATCACGCCCAGGTTGGGGCATGCCGCCTTGATGGCTCGAACCGCATTCTGCGCGAGGCCATCCGGGTTGAATGCCTCTTCTCCGTTGGGCGTTTTCTTTTCCTGCGGTACCACGGGAAACAGGGCGATCAAAGGGATACCCAGAGCTTCAATCTCCCTGGCTTCTTCCACAAGCAGGTCGATAGATAACCGGTCGACACCGGGCATGCTGGGTACAGCCGCGTGGTGATTCTCGCCCTCATGAACGAAAACCGGGTAAATGAGGTCAGATGCGCTGAGTGTATTCTCACGAACCAGGCGACGTGACCAGTCATCGGTACGGAGCCGTCTCAGACGAGTCATGGGGAAGCTGCGTTTTACGCCAGTCATAGTGAATACCGTTCGGTGTTACCTGCAGGAGCGCAAGTATAACGGGTTGCTGGTGGAAAATGACAAATTGTCACAGGGCGTTTAGACTGCAGGAAAGCTGACAATTTGTCATATTGATGTCCACACTTTCGCTTGAATCCCCGGCTCCCAATACCAGGATCACGACGCTCGAGAAACTGCGTGGTGCGGCCAGGGCGCTGTTCGTGGAACTCGGATACCAGGATACCAGGCCACAGGACATTGCCAGACGCGCGGGTGTTGCGAATGGCACCTTCTACCTGCACTTTTCTGACAAACAGCAGGCATTTCTGGATTTCGCTGAACAGGCGCAAAACGAACTGATTGAAGTCACGGAACAACGCCTGGCCGGCGTAACCAGCCACCGGGAACGTTGGAAGGTGATCTGTACCGCCGTTATTGATTTTGGCGCAAATCACCCGGGGCTGCTGCAGGCAGCGTTTCTTGACCCGGTTTTTGTGGCACCAAGGGATGACAGCGCGTGGCGAATGTATGACCGTTTCGGCCACCTGCTTAGCCAGGTGCTCGCCGAGGAAAGCACGTCAGTGGACTATGACTTTGAACTGATCAGCCATGGTATCTGTGGCATGTTGCGGCACGCGATGATTTACGCCGTGCGTAGCGATATTTCCCAGGACCAGCTGATTGAAAACATGAGTACCTTCATCGACAGAGGCCTTAAAACATCATGAGCAAGCTGGTTTATACGAAGGAAGAACTTGAGGCAGAGCATGACTACGCGACGCCGCACATTGAATGTGGATTGAAACTTCACGGTGGATTCGACCTGGAAGGGCACTACATCACACCCAGAACGAAACATCGGTGGGATGCCATTCATGCCTGGCACCAGCAGTTGCATGACCGGGGAGTGGAAGTGGTCGAAGCCACCACTGAACTGCTGACAGAACCAAACTTCCCCAACGTGCCGCAGCAGATCCACCTGCTAAAATATGGCGTTGAGCAGTCGTTCTGGGATTCCCTGACGATTACCGGCTTGATTGAAGCCCGGGGTAAAGCGCTGGCAGAAGTGATTGCACCCGACTTTCAGGACATCATCGTAGAAGATATCTCCGCCACCGCGCTTGGCCACATGAACAAGGGTCTGCTGACCAGCCACGGCTGGGACGAAGGTGGTGTTCCTGGATCCGGTGTTGGGGGACATGACATCATGTGGTTTGCCGCACGGGACCTGGTGTTCGGTAAAGACAAGTTTCCGATTCCGGAAGCGCCGGCAAGCATCGGCCGTGAAAAACCGGAGCGTGAGATGGAGCAACTTCCACCGGAGCACGAGATGCTTATCTCGTTCCTGATGAACCTCCTGATGATCGAGGTAAGGGCAGAACGCGCTTTCGACTTCTATGAAAGGGTCATCGCATCGGAAGAAACCTTTATCGACAAACAACGCGAATCAGCGCACGCCGTGGAGTTGATTAACCGCATTCGCATGGATGAGTCGGTGCATGTTGCCTGGCTCCGGGCGGCGATCTCGGAATTTCGCAGCTTCACCATCAAGACGGTTAGCGGTAGCGAGGTTGCGGGATCGGAGATTCTCGATCCTATCTGGGAAAAAATGGTCCACTGGCACGCGGTTGAAATGCATGAAACGCAACGCCCGGCCAATATGGCGGCCATGAAACAGATCGTACTCTCCCTGGATAATGGCAAAGATGTTTATCGGGAGTTCGAATCACTGGGGATGCAAAAACAGGCCGCCTAGGAGGTCCACATGAAGTTCGGCATATTTTACGAGCACCAGCTGCCAAAGCCCTGGACAGAAGGTCTTGAGCTTCAGTTGTTCCAGGATGCACTGGAGCAGGTGGAACTGGCAGATCGCCTGGGTATTGATTACGCCTGGGAAGTGGAACACCACTTCCTGGAAGAGTATTCACACTCTTCGTCTCCGGAAATATTTCTCGCGGCGGCATCACAGCGTACGAAGAACATCAGGCTTGGGCACGGCATCCGCCAGGTTATCACCAACTACAATCATCCGGCACGCACAGCGGAATGTATCGCGACGCTGGACCTTGTTTCCAATGGTCGTGTCGAGTTTGGTACAGGGGAGTCCTCAGCCATTCTCGAACTGGGCGGCTTCAACATTCCTGTATCCAGCAAGCGGGAGCAGTATCTTGAGGCGACAGAACAGATCTGCAATATGCTGGCGATGGATCCTTATCCCGGTTTTGAAGGCAAGTACTTTGACATGCCATGCAGGAACATCGTGCCCAAGCCTGTTCAGAAACCGCATCCACCCCTCTGGGTTGCCTGCTCCAACCGGGAGACCATCAAGATGGCAGCGCGCCTGGGTATGGGTGCGCTGACGTTCGCCTTTGTAGATCCGTTAGAAGCCAAGCACTGGGTGGATGAGTACTACAGCATAATCAAAAGTGAGGAGTGTGTGCCGATTGGCCATACGGTTAATCCCAACATTGCGATGGTGACAAGCTTCTCGCTGCACCATGACCGCGAAACTGCGGTCGAACGGGGATTGGAAGGTTTTGAATTCTTCAGCTATGCATTGGGTTTCCTCTATGGCTTCGGTATTCACAAACCTGGAAGAACTGACATCTTCAAAGAGTTCCGGGAAGTCCGGGAAAAGCAGCTCCAGGAAATGCCCCTGGACATGACTGAATCACTAACCGGTGCTCGTGGTGGCATTGGTACACCGGATGACATGAAGGTTCACCTGCGAAAGTTTGAGGAGGTGGGTGTTGACCAGGTTACATTTATCCAGCAGGCGGGCATGAACAAACATGAGCATATCTGTGAATCCCTTGAGTTGTTCGCTGCTGAAGTCATGCCTGAATTCAAGGAACGGGCGGCTCAGCGAGAAGCCAAAAAAGCAAAGGAACTCGCGCCGTATATAGATGCTGCGCTGGCACGCAAGAAGTTCATGCCGATGCCGGACGACAGTGACCTGCCGGAGTTTCCCGCATTGGGTCGCAGCATTGTTGAAGGCGAAGAAGATCCCAACAAGCAGGCAGCTGGCTAGCCACCGAGCGCTTCGAGTTCTTCACTCAGGGCCAGCCACTCGGTTTCAATCTCTTCCAGCTGGGACTTGAGTTCCAGCTGGTCCCGCAGCAGTGACTGCAGGTCAGGATTCTCGTGGTCATTATAGATTTCCGGGTCAGCCAGCTGATCATTCACTTCATCGAGCTTTCGATGCAGCCTTGCCATACGTTCGTCCATGGTCCTGAGACGAGTTCGCAGCTGTCTTGCGGCTTTGCCGGGACGTTTCTCTTTACTCTCCGCCTGGTCGCTTTGTGGTTCCGTATGCGAAACAACCTGTGCGCCAGGCAAGATCTTTGAACGGTAGTCTGCCATATCGCCGGAGAAGGACTGGACCTGCCCCGCGGAGACCAAAAGGAACTCGTCCACTGTGTTGATCATCAGGTGCCGGTCGTGGGATACGAGCACCAGCGCCCCGTTGTATGTCTGCAGGGCAATCGTCAGGGCCTGGCGCATCTCAATATCCAGGTGGTTGGTAGGTTCATCCATGAGCAGCAGGTTGGGTTTCGTGTAGGCAATCAGGGCAAGGGCCAGCCTTGCTTTCTCTCCGCCGGAAAACGTATCAACGTCGTCCAGTACCTTGTCGCCGTGAAAGTTGAATCCACCCAGGAAGTTTCTGGCTTCCTGTTCCCCTGGAACCTCGTCCAGAGATCTGCCGAGTTCATAAAGGTGCGTCAGCGCACTCTGTTCAAGTACCAGGTCGTCAAGCTGGTGTTGTGAAAAGTAGGCCGTCGACAGGTTCGCCCCATTTGTCAGTGTGCCATCCAGCAAAGGCAGTTCACCCTTCAGGGTCTTAATTAGTGTACTTTTGCCTGCGCCATTGACACCCAGGAGCCCGATCCGGTCCCCGGGCAGGAAAGTCAGGTTGACGTTCCGAAGGACCGGATCTGTGTAACCGAGTGTAGCGTCGCTCAGGGTAATGAGCGGTGTTGATACCTTTTCCTGGGTGTTTATTTCAAAAGAAAAGGGCGAATCGATATGGGCGGGGGCAATCAGCTCCATGCGTTCCAGCGCTTTGACGCGGCTTTGCGCCTGTCGTGCTTTGGTGGCCTTGGCACGGAAACGCCTGACGAAATCCTGCATATGGGCAATTTCGCGTTGCTGCTTCTCGTAGTTAGCCTGTTGCAGTGCCAACCGCTCGGCCTTGATCTTCTCGAATGTGGAGTAGTTACCCGTAAACAGCTCGATGGTACCGCCGTGTAGATAGGCAATGTGGCCGACACATTCATCGAGAAATTCACGGTCATGGGAGATCAACAACATGGTGCCCGGGTATTTTCTAATCCACTCTGCCAGCCAGATAATGGCGTCGAGATCGAGGTGGTTGGTTGGCTCATCAAGTAGCAGCAGATCTGATGGGCACATCAGTGTCTGTGCGAGGTTCAGGCGGATGCGCCAGCCGCCGGAAAAGTCCTGTAGCGGTCGACGAGTATCATCAGGCCTAAATCCAAGTCCAGCCATAAGCTGCTGCGCCCGCGCAGGCGCGCTGTAGCCGTCGATGGCATCCAGCTCCTCATGCAGACCTGCAATCTCACCAAAAGCCTCGTTTGCTTCTGCTGCGGCCAGGGCGTGAGTTACTGACTGGTATCGGGTGTCACCGGCAAGAACGTAATCCAACGCAGGCTGGTTGGTGCCCGGAACCTCCTGCGCCATGTGTGCAATGCGAATGTTGTCAGGCAGGTCAATCACGCCCTGGTCAGTATCCAGATGCCCAAGAATGGCCTGGAACAGGCTGGACTTACCGCTGCCATTGGCGCCAATCAGACCTACCTTGTTGCCGCGGTGGATCGTCAGCGAAGCATCCTGAAACAGCGGATCGACACCGCGCCGCAGGGCGACATTGTTTAGCGTTAGCATGGTTGAATGGTTATAGTGCGCTTGTTAAAAGCGGAGAGCTTTCTATGATCAAGTTACTCATCGGGTTGCTGATTATCGCATGTATTGCCCCTCTTTTTATCAAGGGGCCTGATGGCGAGCCGATCATGACGGTGGACGACTGGGCGATTAACCTGCCGGAACCCGTGGAAGCCTTTTTTGCAGATCTCATGAGTGGTCGCACGCCAGCAACACCCACTGTTCCTCGTCAACCTGAATCCGAACCCCTGCAGGTCTACAAGTGGCAGGATGAGGATGGCCAGTGGCACTTCTCGAATACACCACCCGACATGGATATCGCTGAAGAGGTAGAGATTGCAGACGTCAACCTGATGGAGGCTTACGAGCCGTCTGAACCAGCGACAGAAGCTACCCCGACGACCTCAGCGCCCGCAAGCCTGCCGGGAGGTATGCCCGGTGCGGCGCAGATGCCGGAGATGATGGATACCGTGAACAGCTATCAGGAAACGATGGAGCAAAGAAACCAGGCCCTGGAAGAGATTACCGGCGGTAACAACTAGCCGGCGGTGTTCTCCCCCCTGAAAACCTGGAAACAACCCAACACAATCAATCCGATAAATCCGACCAGTGTCCAGCCAGGAATACTGATACCCAGGAACGTCCACACGACCTCGGCGCAACTGCCATCACCCTCAAGTACCATGCGGATCACTTCCTGCATGGGAAAGACATCCATCAGGTAGTCAAGTCCGGGTCCACAGGCTGGTACCTGGTCCTCGGGCAGGCTTTGCAGATGCAGCTGCCTGATGGAAAGACCGGCACCGGCACCGGAAGCCGCCACAACCAGGCCGCCGTAAACTCGCGACCCCGTCACACCGGGGTTGTGGATAGCAGCGGCGAATGCAATCAGGCCGGCTGCGATCACAGCAACGCGCTGGAAGATACAAAGCGGACAGGGCTCCAGGTGCATCGCATGTTCCATGTAAAGGGCCACCGACATAAGGAACACGGTACCAAAGGCAATCAGGAAGTAGAGATTGCGTGAACTGGGAATGTACTGAAGCATGGTTAATCCTGTTACTGCGTTACATTAAGTGTGAATAGGACTCTCACATTACGACCCTAAAGTCGGTGTTTAGTTTAGTGATTCTGTCGCCATTCATCACAGAAAACCCTCAACTCAGGGTAAAACCGCGCAAGATCGCCAGTCATCGAATCGAGGTGGCGCGTCACCTCGATAGCCGCCTCATCCAACGGGTTATCACGAGTCAGTCTTGTGGACAGGTAGCCTAATGAGCGCTCAATGAAAGCCAGCTCACTGTAGCCAGCGAGCGAATTCAGTTCGTGCATCCGAATCGCGGTTTTGAGTGCGTCTTCCGGCAGATGATCGCGGTATTCTAACAGTTTTGATAAGGCGTATCGGGAAAATTCGTTGAGGGATGTGTCGTAGTATTGCTGCCAGTTAACGGCAAGCAGATGATCGTAAGTGATGTCTGTAATGATGCCACCATACCGGTGGAAGCGCCTGGGTAGTCGCTTTGCACTTATCCGGGTAACGGGATGTTCGTCCGTAAATCGATCAATTGCGCGATGCAGTCGAATCCCTCTTTCTATTTCAGCGGGAAATCGACCTGTCAGGCGCCCTTTCACGTAGTCTCCGAGGAATCCGCCAACAAGCAGGGCGGGGTCTCTGCCAGCCAGGGCGAAGTGGGCGAGATGATTCACACGAGAGGCTTGTAGCTCGCGGCGATCCCTGCGAGATACTCTTCGAAGCTGGCGCTGTCGGCTGCTTCTATCGCTTTTTGTTCACGCACGGAATTGCTGGCCAGCGTTTCGTACTCCTTGAGCTCGGTCTCTGTCATGGGGCGGCTAGTGAGAGATTCCTTGTGTTGCAGCGCCTGGTTCATCGCGAACCTGAAAAACGGGATTCCCTGCGCTTTCAGGTCTTCCAGGATGCGGCCGCTGGGTGTGAGTGATGGATTAGAGACACGATTGATCTGCAGCCCAAGACTTTCCAGGTAACCAGGCACCGACAGCGTACTCTCCAGCAATTCTGCCCAGGGGCGAATATCTGCCAGCAATTCATTCGCCCAGGCCTTCAGGTCACGTTCCTTTCCCTGGTCGAGAAGTTTGAGCGCGGGTGAGCGACCTTCCTGAACGACAGACATGGTGTTCTTTCTTACCTCGGCACAACGCTGTTCGTCATGTTGCGGGCTATCCACCATGAGGCAGTAAAGCAGGAAGGTATCCAGGAAACGGATTTCACTGTCATCGATTCCGAGTGGCAGGTAAGGGTTCACGTCCAGCAGCCTGACCTCAATATATTGCACCCCTTCGCTAAGCAGATGAGCGAGAAAATTCTCTCCAGGTGGTGGCACCCGTTTGGCGCGAATAGAAGAATAGAATTCTGCTTCAGATTGCAGCAGGTTGGCGTTGACCTGCAGATGATCTCCGAGGGACTCAATCTTCTCGTACTCGGGCAGTGGTGTGCAGATTGCACCGGCAAGGGAGCTGACATAGTTCTCGAGGCTGTTGTAGCAGATATTCATCTGCTCCGCCTGAATGTCGCTCTGGTAGCCTAGATTTCCGGAACGCAGAGAAGTTGCATAAGGCAGGAACAACGTGCCCTCGTCAAAATCCTGGAGCGTGTGCGCCTTTCCCCTGACGAAAGATTTGCAGACTGCAGGAGATGCACCGAAGAGGTAGGTCAGCAACCAGGAGAAACGGCGAAAATTACGCATCAGGTCGAAGTAGCGACGAGTCGTAAAGTCCTTGAGTGTTTCCGTTGAACCTTCAGCTTCGTGCAGCCGGGTCCAGAAAGCATCGCTGAGTGAAAAGTTGTAGTGCACGGCACAGATGGTTTGCATGCCACGACCATACCGATGCCCAAGACCACTGCGATAGGTTGTTTTCAGGCGACCAAGATTGGATTGACCATAGTAAGCAAGCGGTATTGAATCGTCCTCACCCAGCACACAGGGCATGCTGGCAGACCAGAGAACTTCGTCGCTCATGCCCGTGTAAACATATCGATGTACTTCTTCCAACTTGTCCAGCGCACTCTCCGGTGTCGGGAAGACCGGGGTGATCAACTCAAGTTGCGCCTCAGAAAAGTCGGTTGTCACCAGTGGATGCGTCAGTTTGCTGCCAAACCTGGCAGGATGAGGTGTCTCAGCCAGTTTGCCTTCAGTAGTCACACGAAGTGCTTCGCGTTCGATACCCCGGCCAAATGTCAGCAGGCGTCTGTTGTCGGCGTCGCTGAGGGAGCCGAACGTGGCGGTTAGCAGATCAGTCATACAGCTGGCTCAATTGAGCTGTGGACCGGCGCTGGTAATCTCCTCGGAGACATCGAACCTCCGGAAATTGTCGATGAACTTCGTTGCCAGGGTCCTGGCCGCCTCATCGTAGGCTGAAGGATCGGCCCAGGTCTCCCGGGGGTCCAGGATGGCTGCGTCCACTGCTGGCAGTGAAGTTGGTATGGTCAGGTTGAGGACCGGCAACGTCTTGCTGGGTACCTGGTCTATCTCGCCGCTGTGTATGGCAGCGATGATGGCTCTTGTCACGGGGATAGGGAATCTCGCACCACCTTTACCCTCGGTACCGCCTGTCCAACCGGTGTTGACCAGGTAAACCCGGGAACCAAAGTCCCGGATGCGTTTCATCAGCAGGCCGGCATAGACGCCGGCAGGTCTTGGAAAAAAGGGTGCGCCAAAACAGGTGGAGAAAGTCGCGGCAATGTCACCGTCGACGCCGGCTTCTGTTGAGCCCACCTTGGCGGTGTAACCGCTGAGGAAATGATACGCGGCGGCTTCTGGTGAGAGAATGCTGACTGGCGGCAGCACACCGGTCAGATCGCAGGTGAGAAAAATGATATGCGCGGGTTCGCCGCCCATGTTTGCTTCAACGCGCTCGGCGATGTGTTGCCTCGGGTAACAGGCCCGGGTGTTCTCGGTCAGTGATGTATCCGCATAGTCCGGTTCACCTGTTTCCGGATCTATGACAACGTTCTCGATAATGGTGCCATCACGAATCGCATCCCATATGACTGGCTCGTTTTCCCTTGAAAGGTTGATGCACTTGGCATAGCAGCCGCCTTCCAGGTTAAACACAGTGCCTTTGCCCCATCCGTGCTCATCGTCGCCGATGAGTTTCCTTTTCGGGTCTGCTGACAGGGTCGTTTTGCCGGTTCCCGAGAGACCAAAAAAGAGTGTGACATTTCCTTCTGCATCTGAGTTTGCAGCGCAATGCATCGGCAGCACGTCTTTTTCAGGAAGCAGGAAATTCTGCACTGAGAACATGGCTTTCTTGAGTTCCCCAGCGTATGGCATCCCTGCGATTAGCACGCGACGCCGGGCGAAGTTGATAATGACGCAACCATCACTGTGTGTACCATCTCTCTCCGGCTCACACACAAATTCAGGCGCGTGAATGATGCGCCAGAGTTTCTTTCCTTTCGGGTTAAATACTTCGGGTGTAATAAAAAGAGATCGGGCAAATACACTGTGCCAGGCTGTTTCCGTGGTGACCTTGATCGCGAGGTAGTGCTCTGAATCTGCGCCAACATGCAGTTCTGACCAGTAGGTTTCTCGTTCAGCCAGGTAGGATTTTACTCGCTTCCACAGTTCCTCGAACTTATCCGCATCAAAAGCCTGGTTGATGTCTCCCCAGTCTATTTCGTCTGATGAGCTGGGCTCCCTTACGATGAAACGATCCAGTGGATGTCGCGCGGTACGTTTCCCGGTCGAGACGACCAGTGCGCCATTCGACGCGCGGCGACCTTCCCCACGCTCGAGTGCTCTTTCGATGAGTTCGTTGACGGAAAGGTCACAAGAGGTGCTAGGTTGAGGTTCCAAGATTGTGATACTGACAAGGCTGTTGGCGCGATTATGCCAAAAGACGGCTTTTGTGGGGAATGCTTCTGTATCGAATCAGGCTTATGCTTTTAAGGCTGCATTAATTACTGGTTCTGATCGCGGAACCGGTGTATCTGGCGCCTGTCTTTCTTGCTGGGGCGACCCTCGGTCATGATGTGACTGCCCGCAGCTTTGCGCTGTTCTGCACGAACAGCACGTCTTTCCTGACTTTCAGCAGTCTCCTCGTACAGTGTCTGGGCAATGGTTGCAGATCGGCGCTGGTCACTGAGCGTTTTGACGACGACGGTTTTCTCGTCAAAACCCTGTGTAATTCGAAGAGAGTCTCCCGGAACCAGCTCTTTGCTGGGTTTTGTACGTTGGCCATTCACGTGGACCTTGCCGCCATCGATGGCTTCCTTGGCTTTGGCCCGGGTCTTGAAGAATCGGGCAGCCCAGAGCCACTTATCAACACGAACGCTCATGGCTGCTCCACACGAACGCTCATGGCTGCTCCACACGAACGCTCATGGCTGCTCCACACAAACGCTCATGGCTGCTCCAACAGGATTGAGAGGTCGTCGATCAGCGGGAAGTCATGCTTATGGTCATGAGCCCTGCCGGAATCAGGTTTCTCTACGCACAGCAGGTGTTCAATTCCGAAGTTCCTGCACTGCTGCAGCACAGCAGGACTGTCATCAATCATCATGGTTGTCGCAGGGTCAAAATCGATTTGTTCGGACAAAGCTTGCCAGAAACGGAGGTCGCGCTTGGGTAACCCGTAGTGGTGTGAGCAGTGGTGATCATGCACCTGGTCCAGCAGACCGGTCACCATTTGCTTGAGCGCCAGCACATTGGGATGCGCATCAGTCACAATGTAAATCTTCAGGTGATCGTAACTATCCAGTTCCCTGAGAAACTTCTCGGTGCCCGGTCGATATTGTATGAGGTGTTCGACCTCGCGCTTGAGCGTCATGATGTCGACGTTGAAGTGCCTGGACCAGTGGTCGGTGCAGTACCAGTTCAGTGTGCCCTCGGCGTCCCTGAGCTGCCTCTCTACGTGGGAGTTCGCAAGTTCATGTTCCAGTCCGTGGATATCGCCATACCGAACAGGCAGGTGATCAACCCAGAAATGGTTATCAAAACGCAGGTCCAGCAGGGTCCCATCCATGTCCAGGAGCAGGGTTTCGATATCGTTGAGGGAAGGATAGTTCACGATACCCATTGTATCGCGGTTGTGATCCCGGCTGCGATAAGGTTCAATCCGCAAGCTGGAAATTCAAGCAGTCCTAAACTTTGAAAGGAAATCCCCGGTGAGTGAGTTGATTGATCTGATGAGTCGAACCGTGCGAGACGCCGGTGCGGCTATTCTGGAAGTCTATGGAGAAGAGGACTTCGGTGTAGAGACAAAGTCTGATGATTCTCCCCTGACGCGGGCAGATCTTGCGGCTCATCACATCATCGTAAACGGACTCTCTGAGGGCGCGCCAGATATTCCAATACTGTCTGAAGAATCCGACGATATTCCGTTTTCCGAGCGCAGCACCTGGCACCGTTATTTCCTGGTGGATCCACTCGACGGCACCAAGGAGTTCATATCGCGGAACGGTGAGTTCACGGTCAACATCGCCCTCATCGAAGGTGGCGTCCCTGTTATGGGCGTTGTCTATGTTCCGGTCAAAGATGTGCTCTACATCGGAGACCAGGTCAGTGGTGAAGCCCTCGTGGCTCGAGATGGCAAAACAACATCAATCAGTACGCGAAAGTTTTCACCTGAGGATGCGGTGACAGTGGTCGCGAGTCGTCGGCATGGCGGGGAAGCGCTTGAGGCCTGCATGAAAATTCTGAACGAATCTTTTGGCAGTGTGGACACCACCAACATGGGCAGTTCGCTGAAGCTTTGCCTGGTTGCAGAGGGTGAAGCGGATCTTTACCCGAGGCTTGCCCCGACATCGGAGTGGGATACCGCTGCTGCGCAGGCCGTGGTGGAGGCTGCCGGTGGTACAGTTGTTGACGTGCACTTGAACGAGCTGCGTTACAACACCAAAGAAAACATATTGAACCCGTTTTTCTATGTGATCGGTGATGCCGGATATGACTGGAGTTCACTGTTGTCCAGGGTAGAAATACCCGCCTAGGCACAAGTTTTTTTACCGGTATAAAACCTCTGCAAAGGCGGCTGATAACCCTTCCCTGAATTTGGGTGTATGCGTGGTTTACAGGTTGCCTGGTCTTGCCGGGTGCGCTGAAGGCCAGTAAAAACAAGGTGTACGGAGCAGTTGGTCTCGGCTAGCGAAGCTGTATGCGCATCCATCCTGCCGAGGAGAATACTGTATATTCATACAGCTTCGGCTAGCGAGGTTGAATAATATACCCCCCAGCAATTTGAATTTAAAGATTTCAAAAATGGAGATTCCTGAAGAGGATTTGCCTTGACTTTTAGGAATCAAATCCAAGTTCCTGAATTCAGGTAAAAATGCTGGTTGTTGCCTGTTGAAAGTTCAATGGCTGAATTTTTTTCAAGACATTTAGTGCTTTTCCTCCTGGTTTTGCACTTGAAAAACACAGTGGATAACTCCATAAAAAGCTGTGGAAAAGTCTGTTGTCTCTGTGGGTATTTTTCTCATGGGGTCAGACGTTGAATTTTTACTGACGAACGGTCGTAAAACCGGCATTTTTTGTGGACATCGAGTCAGCGATAACTCGATAATACAACCCCAGACCTTACCCACTTCCTGAACTTTTACCTACTGGTATCGGTGGTTTTTTCGTTGGTTCTGTTAATAAATTTTTCAGGTTTGGGTTGAACCATAAGACCTTGTATTTCGTCTCAATGGTGAGGTCAGAACAACAGCACCAGATCTGTAACTTGCCGCTCATCCGCTGCGTTGTTCAATTTGACCGAGTTAGTGTCATCAAATGCCGGGTTAACGACACTAATAAACGAACGCACTAGTCTTTTACGGAGCGCGCACCTTATGACAAATGCCGATGACGGTGACTACGATACGATCCTTGATGATGATGATCTCGAGGATGCGTCCGACGAGCTTGATGCACTGGAAGAACTTGCGGGTGCAGAAAAGCGGGACGAAGATGACGAGGAAGCCGGGGAGTCGAAACTCAAGCTTCTGATCGATACAGGTAAAGAACAGGGTTACCTGACCTACGACCAGCTCACTGAAGCACTGCCTGAAAGTATCGAAGAGACAGACGAATTCGAAGCCATTGTACTCATGTTTGAGGAGATGGGCGTGTCTGTCTACGAGGCTGCGCCTGACCCTGCCTCATTGAAAACCGAAGTCGAGGAAGAAACCGAAGACGAATCGGCGGTCATCGGCGGTATGGAGAGAGTGGTTGGCAAAACCATGGACCCGGTGCGTATGTACATGCGTGAAATGGGAACAGTGCCACTATTGACTCGCGACGGTGAAATTGAAATTGCCAAGCGAATTGAAGACGGTATTCGTGAAACGATGGCCATCATGGCCGCCTATCCCGGAACCGTTGAGTACGTGCTCGCGGTTTATGAGGAAGTGCTGGAAGATGAAGGCGAAGTGTCCGCCGTTATTTCAGGTTTCCTCGATCCGGAAGATGAAATTCCGGACATGAGCGACATTGCTGAAGCGAAGTCCAGCGGCAACTATGAAGCTGGTGACGATGACAACACCGGTAAGCTGGATCATGACCTCGGCCACGTCCGTTTCAAGGCGCTGGACAAGGCATACCGCGCTTATGAGCGCGCCCGTGCTCGCCACGGCAAGGATGACCCGAAAACCCAGAAGGCCCTGGATAAGCTGGCGGATGCTTTCAGTCTCTTCAAGCTGGTCCCGGCAGTGATGGACCCGATCCTGGACCTGGTAAACCGCGACATGCAGCAGATCCGCACCCAGGAACGCGCGATCCGTGACCTGTGTATCCAGAAGGCGAAGATGCCCAAGGAAGTGTTCCTGAAGCGTTACGTTGGCAATGAAACGAATGCCGACTGGATTGATGAGATGGCGCAGGAACTCCCTGACCTGGCTGAAAAGCTGCAGTCGGTTCGAATATCGGTTCGCCACGGTAACAAGCAGATCAAAAGGATTGCTGACCGAACCGACATGACCGTGGGCGAGATTAAGGATTTGAATCGCAGGCTTTTCCTGGCGGTAGGAAAAACCCGTGCAGCCAAGAAAGATATGATTGAGGCGAACCTGCGTCTCGTGATTTCCATTGCGAAGAAGTACACCAACCGCGGCCTGCATTTCCTGGACCTGATTCAGGAAGGCAACATTGGCCTGATGAAGGCAGTGGACAAGTTTGAATATCGCCGTGGTTTCAAGTTTTCAACCTACGCCACCTGGTGGATTCGACAGGCGATTACCCGGTCGATATCTGACCTGGCGCGCACCATTCGTGTTCCGGTACACATGATGGAAACCGTGAACAAGTTGAATCGCCTGACCCGGCAACTCGTGCAGGAACTTGGACGTAACCCGACGATCGAGGAACTGTCGAAGAAAATGGATCTGCCGGAAGACAAGGTTCTTAAAGCCCTGGACGTTGCCAAGCAGCCAATTTCTCTTGAGACCCCGGTCGGGGACGATGATGATTCCACCATGTGGAACCTCGTCAGCGACACCACGGTGGAATCACCGATGGAACATGCGACGGATGAAGGTCTCAAGGAAACGACGACCAACGTCCTGACTGCTCTGACGGAGCGGGAAGCCAAGGTGCTAAGAATGCGCTTCGGTATCGATATGAATACTGACCATACGCTTGAAGAAGTGGGGCGTCAGTTTTCTGTTACGCGCGAGCGTATTCGCCAGATTGAAGCCAAGGCGCTGCGCAAGCTTCGTCATCCGGCGAGGTCCGAACAGCTTCGGAGCTTTATTGAGGGCTGAGGGCTGAATTGAAAAAAAGGGAAAGGGGCTTAAGGCCCCTTTTTTTTGGCGGTAACAATTGTGCTACTGTCCGAACCCATGCAGCAGCGTTCCAAGATTCCTTCCCGACCACGCCTGAGGTTCATTCCTTTCAGGAAAAAAGACATCATCGAGATGTGCATCTCCGGTGGCGCGCTCAGCGGTTCAGACCAGATGAAGTTTCGAGAGTTCTGCCATCTGCTGCAAAGTGTTTTCCACTTTGAATATCACGACACGCTGGAAACACTGAAAGATCTTTATGCGCCGCTGAATCCGGATCGTGATACCCGCAAGGTGGGTGTTTTTGTCGAGGAACCTGGGGAATCGTTTACCGACACCCTTCATGGTCTGCTCGATAAGGCGAACTATGAACTGCTCACGCAGGAGGAACTGGAAGCGGCTTTCGAAGAATCCTCACTGTTCCAGCTTAAACTGAATATTGATTTCGATGCTTTTGAAGAAGCACTCCTGTTCACCAGGGGTGAAAGTATTCATACGGAACAGGTCTCGACCCTCTGGGGGCTGGTCAAGCGGGACGTGACATTTTCGAATTTCGATCGGGTGGTCATTTACATTCGTTATCGCGACGACGTTGTGTCAGATGCTCGGGGGATCAAGCCGGGCGCCACGATGCTCAAGCTGTTCCAGAATGTACCCAGGGCCGATGTGGAAATGCTGTTCCCTAATACGCGTCTCGGTATGCGACTGGTGGACAAGCTGATGATCGGTGTCCCGGCTCTGGCCAAGCTGCGCAAGCTGGTTCTTCTTACGGAGTCGAACGGGAGCATGAGTGTCCAGCCGCTGGGCAGGGCATGTGAGCTTCTGGACCAGCGATGGGACGACTATTTTAGATTTACAGAGGGGAATCAGGATGGATAACTTTAGCGGGAAGATTGCAGTCGTCACCGGCGGTGGTACCGGTATGGGCAGGGAACTCTGCCTCCAGCTGGTACAGGAAGGCTGTGCCGTCGCCGCCTGCGACGTCATCATGGAAAATCTTGACGAAACGAAACACCTCTGCGCAGAAGCCAATCCCGATATCAAGGTAACGCTGCACCAGTGCGATGTCTCCTGCGAAGAGGACATCATCCGTTTTCGGGATGAGGTTGTTGCCGAGCATGGTGACAAAATCAATCTGCTTTTCAACAATGCCGGTATTGGCGGTTCTTTTTCCATGCTCGATGAAGATACGCGACCCCAATGGGAGAAAACGTTCAACGTCTGTTGGTACGGTGTTTACTACAGTTGTCGCGCCTTTATTCCATTGTTAGTCAACGCAGATGAAGCACACATCGTAAACACGAGTAGTGTGAACGGTTTCTGGGCGTCTCTCGGACCCAATACGCCACACACGGCCTATGCTGCAGCAAAGTTCGCGGTTAAGGGGTTCAGTGAAGCACTTATAACGGACCTGCGCATGCATGCACCGCATGTGGGCGTCTCGGTTGTAATGCCGGGTCATATCGGTACTTCCATTGCGATCAACTCAGGTAAGGTGCTGAGTGGTAAAGAAGCAGCCGAGATGACTGAGGAAGACATCAAGGGCGTTCGTGAGCGGATGATGAAAACAGGCGGAGAACTGGCAGAAGCGGTGATGAATCTTTCTGATGACCAGATCCGTGCCGTCATGCACCAGCGTGGCATCGATTTCAGGGACAACGCGCCTACCAGTGCTGGTGAAGCTTCCGAAACTATCCTCGATGCCGTAAAAGCCGGCAAGTGGAGAATTCTCGTCGGAGACGATGCTGTTCGGCTGGACGCGAGGGTGCGTAATGACCCGGAGTCCGCGTATGAGATTGACTTTGCCCAGGCCGTGAAGGAAGGCGGTGACCTGATCGAGCTGATCAAATAGTGACGGAGCCGTTTTTGAGAGCCAGCGTGCCGGATTCGCTTCCCTGGTAACCTGGCTGGTTCTAGAGCGCCTGTAGAGTTTCTTCCAGCATTCCCCTGATCTGATCGTTAGGATTCATGGTGAGTGCCAGGTTGGCGAGTTCACGTGCTTCTGTCTTTTTGCCAAGTTCAGCATGGGCTCGGGCAGAGATCAGGTGAGCCACCGTGACATCCGGGTCCCACCAGCGTTTCTCCTTGATGTGATACTGCTCGATCTCTGTGATCGCTTTCTGCCATTGCTCGGTTTGCATGTAGAACTGGGCCAGCGCGAAGTGTGGTCCGGCACGATCCAGAAATTCTATAGCGTCTCGATAAGCCTTCTCGGCGTCCCTGTGGTTATTTTCCTTGCTCAGCAGCAGCGCTTTCGCCATGGCGCCGAACCCGGGATCTCGCAGATCCAGTTCTGGCTGCAGGGTTTGTGCCTTTTCCAGGTCGCCCCCGGCGATTCCTGGTGCATTGGCAAAGAAGGCGAATATCGCATAGCGGGAGTTCAGGTGATTCGGGTCAATACGTACCGAGGTCTCGAAAGCTTCCAGGGTTTTCTTCGCCATTCCGACTTTTCGGAAGAGACTGACCTCGCCCACGAGCGATAATCGAACGAGCCCGGTCAGGTACCAGGCTTCAGCATCATCAGGGTATGACCCGTGAAGGATTGCCAACGTATCTGCAGCATCTTCAAAGGCTCCGGCACGAAGCTGGACACGGGCCAGGTGAAACAGGACATCGCGATCAGAGTCCAGTTGCTCCAGCATTTCTATGGCCGCCTTGAAATCACGGGTTTCAAAGGCATCCAGAGCCGGTTGCAGTCTGTCACCGGCAACAGCGATATTGATCCAGAGGAGTGGAAGGATGAAGAGTCGAGTAATGGTCGTTATCCTGCAGTTGAGTTTAAACTTTGTACGATATATGAACACAAACACCCCGGAAAATTCCATTGATCAAGCTGCCTGACCTTGCCGCAATCGAGTCAGCTGCGGAGCTGGTTTACAGGAGTATGCAGCCGAGCCCTCAGTTGTCATGGCCGCTGCTCAATGAACGCGCTGGCTGTGAGGTCTGGGTCAAGCATGAAAACCACAATCCCACCGGAGCGTTCAAGGTCAGGGGTGGACTGGTTTACATCCATCATCTTCTCGACAGGGAGCCCGATTGTGCCGGTGTTTGTGCAGCCACTCGCGGCAACCATGGGCAGAGCGTCGCCTTTGCGGCAAGTGCGCGTGGGCTGCCATCCGTCATAGTTGTGCCTGAAGGGAACAGCCCCGACAAAAATGCCGCGATGAAAGCTTTTGGTGCTGAGCTGGTTATTCATGGCAGGGACTTTGACGTCGCGCTGGAACACGCCCGCGCTATCGCTGGTGAAAGGAACCTTCACTTCATGCCTTCGCTGGACGCCAACCTGATTCCCGGCGTCGCAACTTACGCGCTTGAGCTGTTCAGGAGTATCCAGCAACTGGATCGAATCTATGTGCCTATCGGTCTGGGTTCAGGTATCTGCGGCGTCGTGGCTGCAAAGCTGGCACTTGGGCTGTCGACAGAAATTGTTGGTGTGGTATCCAGTGAGGCAAACACCTATGCGTTGTCATTTGCGGCAGGTGAACCGGTACCTACCGATTCCGCTGATACCCTGGCTGACGGGCTAGCGGTTCGGAACCCGTCTCCGGATGCCCTGGCGCTGATTCGAGAGGAAGTTACCGACGTGGTCACTGTGACAGACGAAGAAGTGCTTGCCGCGATTCGTCATTACTTCACCGACACCCACAATGTTGCCGAGGGCGCCGGTGCGGCATCCCTGGCGGCCCTGCTAAAATCCAATGACTGTTCCGGTAAACGAGTCGGTCTGGTATTGACCGGTGGCAACATCAACGAAGCCCTGTTCCGGCGGGCACTGGCTTCGTGAGATCATCGATCACCTATCGGAAAGAAAGAGAGGGAAGAAGATGAAGTCACCAATCTGCGAAAAACTCGGCATTGAGTTTCCATTGATCGCATTTACTCATTGCCGGGATGTGGTTGTTGAAGTGTCCAAAGCAGGTGGAATGGGTGTGCTGGGTGCCGCAGGTTACGGTCCAAAGCAGCTGGAGATCGAACTCAACTGGATTGATGAACATATCGATGGCAGACCTTATGGCCTGGATCTTATTGTTCCTACCACTATGGCCAACAAGGATGAGTCAGCCTCGCCAGAAGAGATTCGTGCGATGGTGCCTGATGAGCATCGCAACTATGCCGCCAGCATACTGGCCCAGCACAACATTGACACGGCTGATGTCTACGATGCCAATACCCGGACTGGTGGTGGTTTCCTCGGGGAGAAGGGCGCGGCAAATATCCTGGACATCGCTTTTGCGCACCCCATATCAATGATTGTCAACGCGCTGGGTGTTCCGCCGGCGTACATGCTGGAACTTGCGAAAGAACGGGGTATTCCGACGGGAGCTCTGGTCGGCTCCAAACATCACGCCATCAAGCAGGCAGAAGCGGGCGTGGACATGTTGATCGTTTCCGGCACTGAGGCCGGCGGTCATTGTGGTGAAGTTTCCACCATGGTTCTGGTGCCTGAAGTCTCTGAAGCGATTGCCAGGTATCCGGATGTTTCCATATTGGCTGCCGGTGGTATTGTGACCGGGAGGCAGATGGCGGCCGCCATGGCCATGGGTGCACATGGTGTCTGGACAGGTTCTGTCTGGTTGACCACCCAGGAGGCCGAAACTTCACCTGTCATCAAGGAAAAGCTGCTGTCTGCCGGTTCTAACCAGACCATTCGAACCAGAAGCCGAACCGGCAAGTATTCACGCCAGGTGCGTTCACCCTGGACCGATGCCTGGGAGCTTGAGGATGCGCCAGACCCATTGCCCATGCCCTTGCAGTCGATGGTGTCAGAGCCGGCTCTTGGCAAGATAACGAAACTGGCGGAAGGCGGTCACCAGGGTGCGAAACAACTGGCCACATACTGGGTGGGCCAGGGTGTTGGCATGATGACACAGTCCCTGTCCGCGAAGCAGGTGGTCTATGATTTCATGGAAGATTTTCTCGCAGCCAATGAAAGGCTGAAAGGTTTCGTAGATGAGTAAGGTTGTTCTCGTTACCGGTGGTGCCCGGGGCATTGGCCTGGGCATTGTCCATGCATTCGCTGCGGCGGGGCACCAGGTCATGATTGGCGATCTTGGCGCCAGCGCCAGTGACTGGAACTATAATCTTTCAGATGTCAACGACTTGAGTAAGGCGCTCGAACAGGAATCCGGTGTAGGTGAGGTAGATGCCTGTGAGCTGAATGTGACCGATTTGGATAGCTGCTACCAGGCGGTTGCGGCAACCGTGGAGCGATTTGGTCGACTGGACGTCCTGGTAAACAACGCAGGCGTGGTAGATACGGGACCCATCAGTGAGTTCAAGGAAGAGGACTGGGATCGAATATTTGCTGTAAATACAAAGGGTATTTTCCTGATGTCGAAAGCAGCGCTTGATGCACTAAAGGCGTCTGGTCAGGGTGCCATCGTGAATACCGCTTCCATTGCTGGTAAACAGGGAAATGCGAATATGTCTGCTTACTGTGGTTCCAAGTTTGCTGCGATTGGAATCACGCAGTCGCTCGCCATGGAGCTGGCGCCATTTAATATTACGGTTAATGCGCTGTGTCCCGGTATTGTTGGTACCGCAATGTGGCTTGAACACCTGATTCCGTCCAACACCGCAGACGCGGCGGAGAAGGAACGCAACTTTGAAGATGCAGTGAACCGTATTATTCCGCTGGGGCGCCCACAGACAACTGAAGATATGGGTCAGGCCGCACTGTACCTTGCAACCGCACGGAATGTATCAGGTATCGCACTCACCGTCGCCGGCGGTATGACGATGAGTTAAACCGGTCGGCGATGTGCCGATCGTGTTTCAACTTTTAGCCCCGCAACGACCAGGGCGGTTACCACGTACAACACCAGGAAGGTCTGGAACGCCGGATCATAACTGCCGGTCACGTCATACATCCAGCCGGCAAACGGCACTCCTATCAGGTGTATGACAGACATGGCGGGTCGCATGGCACCAAGTACGCGGCCAAAACTTTCCCGTCCAAAGGCCGCTCCGACTACAGCACCCTGCATGGGTACAATTCCACCCATGCCAAAACCAAACAGTGACGCACCAATCAGGAACCCGGCATAACCATCGGTGAACAGCATGAGAAGCTGGCCCGACACCTGGAAACCGATACCCAGCCAGAGGGCTCGTCGGACATCCCAGCGATCTACGAGTGCCCCATAGATAAGCTTGCCCAGAATGCCGAAGAACGCCGTGCAGGATGCAATGAATGAGGCTGAAACCAGATCAATACCACGGTCCGTCAACTGCGGCACCATGTGGATCAGCGTTGCACTCTGAATACAGAACAGGAGTCCAATGATGGCAACAAGGAACCAGAAATTCGGATTGCTGATGAACTCCCTGGTACGCAGCGCCGGCTTGGGAGGTGGCAGCGTGGTTGTTTCAGTTTCGCCGTCCGGTAACAGGCCGATGTCTTCTGGCCTGGAGATCACCAAGCGCAACACCACAGGTACGACGACAATAAGCGTTATGATGCCGTAGGTGACAAAGCCGTTGCGCCAGCCGAATTCTCCGATCAACCAGGCAGTGATTGCAGGCATGATCACTCCTGAAACAGAAATACCCGTGGCGGCTATCCCGAGCGCGGTGCCACGCTTAAGCACGAACCAGTTACTTACGAGTTTGGAGGTGGCCAACTGTCCCATCGCACCGGCGCCGAAGCCGATGAAAACACCAAGCACCAGGTAAAATTGAAGTGGCGTCTGCACAAATCCCAGGAGCAGGAAACCGCTGCCCATAGCGATAGCGCCTGTAGCTATGACGCGCTTCAGGGGATAGCGATCCAGCGCTCGCCCAATGAACGGGGCAAGTACGGCGCCGACACCCTGTGTGACGGAGATGCCGATTGAAACGCCGAGGCGAGAATCTCCGAATTCTGCGGCGATGGCCTTGAAGAAAACACCGTAAGAATAGAAGAAAAACCCGACAGCAATAAAGTCCACAAAGAACGCAACTGCCACCATGCGCCAACCAACGAAGGTCGGGTCTGATCGTTTCAGCAGGTAGGTGAGCATGGTGTGTACTACGTCAGCGGGAGGCTTATTCTACTCTGATCATGGAGCATTGGCATGGTAGGATTTTGCCTTTGTTAGCAGGAGCCACAAGTTGAAAGAATTGTCGCTGGATCTGTCCGCAAACACCGGGTCAGATCGAGGCTCCATCCACGGTTTCTTCGATGAGAAGTTCGAAAGCGTCGTGGATGAATTTGTCCGCAACTTTAAAGAGCGCGAAGAACAGGGTGCCTCTGTTTGCGTCAACGTCGAAGGTGAGACCGTCGTGGATGTCTGGGGCGGCAGAATGCATCCAAAACAGGATGCGGACTGGCAGGCAGATACCATGTGTGTGGTGCATTCGGTCACCAAGGCTGCGGTTTCAATCTGTGCTCATATCCTGATGTCGGAGGGCAGGCTCGACCTTCACGCAAAAGTCACGGATTACTGGCCCGAGTTTGGTCAAAACGGTAAAGAAGATGTCACCGTTGAGATGATGCTCAATCACACTGTTGGACTCTCGGCAATTCATGACCCGCTACCGGATGGTGCTTTCCTGGATTTTGATTTCATGGCGCAAACTATCTCGAAAGAGGCGCCCTCATGGACGCCTGGCACGCGTCACGGTTACCAGATGGCGACCTACGGCTGGACCGTTGGCGAACTGGTGCGTCGCGCCTCTGGGGTATCGTTGGGAGAATTCTTCCGGCAAAGGCTTGGGGAACCATATGATCTCGACTTTTACATTGGCCTGCCGGAGACTGAACACCATCGTGTATCCCGTATGCTGCGCTGGGCACCCAAAAAAGGTGACCCTGTCTCACCTTTCACTGTTGCCCTGCTTGGCAGTAAAGAATCGCTGCAGTATGTTGCGTTGCTGAACAATGGCAGGCACAAGACTGACGCGCCTGAAAGCTACAGCACCGAGTATGGCGCGGGTGGCGGTATAGCGAATGCCCGGGGCATCTCCGGTATGTTCAAACCTTTCGCCAATGGCGGCGAGGACCTGGTAGATCGCGTCACACTTGAACGCATGTGTGCGGTATCAGTGGCCGGCCAGGACACCACGCTCATGTCACCAACACGTTTCAGCCTTGGTTTCATGCTCAGCATGGATAACCGACATCGCGAAGCAGGCGCGCTTGAAACGATCATCATGGGTAAACACGCCTTCGGGCATGCCGGGGCAGGCGGTAGCGTCGGCTTTGCTGATACCGAGTGTCACCTGGGATTTGGCTACAACATGAACAGGATGGGCGCGGGCATATTGCTCAACGAGCGAGGCCAGTCGCTGATCGACGAGACATATCGTTGCCTCGGATACACCACCAATGAACCCGGTTACTGGGTCCGGTAGTCACATCGAAATCGAGCGAATCACCAGGGCTCGCGACAGCCTGCCGCAGTTTTTCACTGGCATGGTTAAAGACGGTGCGGCTCTGTGGCGCCAGGAAGCGACGCCTGACCAGCTGGATGACCGACGACTTTACTGGCAAAGACTTGCCGTGCTTAGTGAGCTCAGCAACGAAGAGAGAGCTGCCTTTGAAGCTGCCAGCAGGGGACTGACGAGTTTTAAGTTTTCTGATTCTGCTGACCTTAGAGTTGCTGTCACCGGATTTGACCCATTTCACCTTGACGACCACATTGACCAGGGTAATCCTTCCGGGCTTGTGGCACTGCAGCTAAACGGTCGGCAGATCCAGGTAGGAAATCGTAGTGCGGAGATCCGGAGTATTGTGGTGCCGGTGCGTTACAAGGATTTTGATGACCGCCTGATAGAGAAATTCTTCGCTCCGATCCTCGGGGAGCTCGATATGGTAATCACCGTGAGCATGGGTCGTGACGGCTTTGACCTGGAGCGGTTCCCTGGACGTCGACGTTCTGTGACTACACCTGACAATGAAAATATCAAAGCTGGTGGCTCAACCGCGATGCCAATTGTGCCGGTGGTCCCTGACGGACCTGAGTTCGTTGAATTTTCACTACCGGCAGATGCCATGTGTGCCGTTAAAGGCGAGTTTCCAGTGACTGACAATCGTACGGTTACGACACTGGAAGATGGAGAGATCAGCGCAGCAGGACTTGCAAGCCTGCAGGGAAAAACCGCCGTGTTCGGTAGCGGAGGGGGATACCTGTCAAACGAGATTTCTTATCGGGTTTTGAGACTGGCGCAGGCGAGCGATATCAACATTCCCATCGGTCATATCCATACGCCGAGAATGCAGGGATTTGACCCGGACTATCTTGCGCGGGTGACAGCGCAGTGTCACCGCCTGATCTTCACGGCCATAAAATCACTGGCGGATTAGCCAGATCTTACTCTTCGCAAGGCCCGCCCTTCTCAAATCCAATAACGGCATCGTCGCCGCAGGCAACACAATCTGAGGTAAACGTCTTACGTGAGCCATCATTCGTAAGCGCACATACCGGCGCGTAAATCATACTGCAGATCTGTGGCCGTTCTTCAGGGCATGCCGTTATGTTTTCGGGTAGCTGATCGGTACGGTTTGTTGAACAGGCCACCAGAAAAGCCAGGAAAGCTATCAGTGTGACATTACGCATGAATTCTCTCCAGGAGTCGGAATAAAAAACGCCCGGAAAACCGGGCGTTTTGTCAGCTTAGTTCTTGGGTGGGGGTGGTCCAATCGGGGTACCTGCACCACCGGCGAACTCCGGCCCAGGTTCGTTACCCAGCAGGATAGCTCCCAGGTCCTGGTACAGTGGATGTGATACCCAGCGGTGACTGGCGCTGCCGTGTGCATCACGCAGTTTCCGTTCCAGCGGGCTGTACATACGCATACCCGTAGTACCTGCAGTGTTGTGCAGCGAGTCCACAACCTCCATGCACTCGTTAGCAGCATGGACACAGGCGAGGCGTGCATCCTGTGTGGTCTTGGCTCCCGGTAATTGATCATTATCCGTGAGTTCATCTTCCACAGCTTCCATGGTCTGCATCAGCCATGCGCGACAGGATCTGTACCTTGCTTCAGCTACACCCATGCGATATTGCGCAATAGGGCGACCTGCGGTTGAAGATGAAGACAGCATTGGAATCTTGTTCTGCGCGATGTCTGCAAATGTTTCCAGCGAACCCTTGGCAACACCCAGTGCAATTGCCGCTTTGTTGTAAGCCAGGCGCAAAGCAGTTGGCATGCGGTAAACGGGATTGGGGTAGTGTGCAGGCACTGACCAGAGATCAACGCCGGTCCATTTTTCCGGAACAATTGCACCATCAGCGTGTACGTCGTCAGATCCCGAACCACGCAGACCCGCAACATCCCAGGTGCGTACAATTTCCCACTGGTCTCTTGGCAGGAACCAGAGCTTGAAGATCGGCATGCCATTTTCGTCAGTCTCAGGCTCATCCCCTTTCATGAGTGGCGCACCCATAAAACAGAAATCCGCGTTATGGCAACCAGAGATAAACGTTGTCTGACCCCACACTTTAACGCTGCCGTCTGGCTGTCGTTCCGCTCGAGGCACTGTGCTGCCCGGACCACCACCACCGCACATGACGACGCGCGGATTGTCGAGATAAATCTCTTTGGCGAGCTCAGGATCCATGCCACCGGCTGCCATGGCGTTAATCTCGGAACCTAACATCACGTTCCAGGCCACAGACGCATCAATGGCTGCCATGTGCTCCAGTATTTCAATGGTTTCCATGGAACTGGCATTGTCGCCACCCAATTCGGTTGGCAGGGCGAATCTGAAAAACCCTTCATCTACGAGTTTTTCAACAATCCAGTTGGGGAGTTTACGGAGTTCCTGGGCCTCATCACCGGCCTTCAGGATGTCCTCGCGCATTTCCTCAATCTTGTCCAGGCGCTGCCTGTGAACATCGCGAAGCATGCTGTCTTCCTCTTTTTTAGTTTTGTACCGAACTACAGTGTAGGCAGATTCAATGGCAAATTTAAAGAGCAATAAAGGTGGACAGGCGGATTGATTGCGCCAGATCAATTGTTGAAATGCGAAAAAAAGGGGCCCCGTTGGGACCCCTAATGCGTTGTAAATCCTTAATTTAAAGAATCAGGCGGCCTTCTGTGGCTCCTTGCCTGCAGTCTCCGCAGGTGTTTCGCTCGATTTAGATGATGGGAAGGGCAATTCTCGGAAAAATTCCCGATTCATGCGCTCCCATAGCAGGTTGGTACCAGCCTCCACACCTTGTTTTTCGGTGAGATGCACGGGCTCCAGGAAAGTCACGCTGACAGGACCGGAGGTTACCTCTTTGGCGCCCTTGGGTCGCAGTTCCCGTAGACCTTTCAGCACAACCGGTACAACCGGTACCTGCTTTTCCAGTGCCAGCAGGGTAACGCCGTGGCGGAATCGACCCAGTTCATTGGACGTCGCCCGTGTGCCTTCAGGGAAGATACACAGGTTGCAGTTCTGGTCTAGCAGCCACTTCGCGTGGTCCAGGGCTTTTGAGCCACCCCCACGCATAATTGGGAAGTTACCCAGTGCAAGTGACTGGTACCAGGGCTGCAGGATCAGCTTTTTCTTGCCTTTGACAAACCAGCGGTCAGCCGCGGCACCAAAGTAAAGGTTGTTCTGGATGCGCTTCGGTAGTGCTGACATCAGCACCGGGGTATCCATGTGGCTCTGGTGGTTGGGAATGAATATCGCAGATGAATCGAGACCTTCCAGGTGTTCCAGGCCTTTCACGGTGACGGAGGTGCAGTATTCTTCCGTCCAGCGGAAATATTCTCGCTGCCGCAGAGCTGCCCGGACCAGTCTGGCCCAGGGCTGAATCTGCCAGCGGTGTGGGCCGCCGTATTCCACGTTCTCGGCAGCTCTGATTGTTGCTGCTGTAGTTGTCATCTCTATGCTCCTTCAAGCAAAAGTTTGGCTCGCTAAATGACGCTGACCAGTTAAGAGCAATCGTTGTGCCAACCTTCTGGTGCGCCGCTCAAAATTGCGCGCGCATTGTTATTGCCGGCTTTTAAGGAAATGTGAGGTCGTCCATAAAGTTTTGCAGCGCACCATGAACGTGCGAATGGGAGCAGCGTGCGCAGATAGGGTGCGGTATGATGCGCGTTTTTGTCAGGAGAGAAGTATGGATCTGAAAAACAAAACGATCGTTATCACCGGCGGTGGACAGGGGCTGGGCCGCGCGATGGCCATTGAGTTTGCCAGTGCCGGCGCAAACCTGGCGCTCATTGACCTCAACAAAGAACCGCTGAACGAAGCGGTGCAGCTATGCAAGGATGTAGGTGGAGATGCCAGACCCTACATGGCGAATGTTGCAAAAGAAGAAGATGTTGTTGCCGTGTTTGATGCCATCGAATCTGACTTCGGGGAAGTCCATGGACTGATTAACAACGCCGGTATCCTGCGTGACGGGTTGCTGATCAAGGTGAAAGACGGCGAGATTGACAAGCGCATGTCTCTGGCCGAGTGGCAGGCGGTCATTGACGTCAACCTGACCGGTGTTTTCCTGTGTGGTCGTGAAGCAGCAACACGGATGATCCAGAAGAACGTACCCGGCTGCATTATCAACATCTCCAGTATTTCAAAGGCCGGCAATATGGGCCAGACGAACTACTCTGCGGCCAAGGCGGGTGTTGCTGCGATGGCGACTGTCTGGGCAAAAGAACTGGCGCGCTATGGTATCCGTGCAGCGGCGATTGCACCCGGCTTCATTGCTACTGAAATGGTAGCAAGCATGAAACCTGAGGCGCTGGAGAAGATGGCGGCGGGTATTCCCCTTAAAAGACTCGGCCAACCGGAAGAAGTGGCGCATACCGCAAGATATATCATGGAAAATGACTATCTTTCCGGTCGGGTGATTGAGCTTGATGCCGGCCTTCGTATTTAAACCCTCTCTGTCTCGAACGAAGCTGAGAGATCTCCTCTTTTGTGTGGCGCTCGTCTCAATGAGCGCTCTCGCACAAGAACCCGGCGTGTTCCTGCATGAATCTGATGTCAGCTGGAAGGTAAACGAACACCAGGTTGCTCGTTGGAAAACACTGGTGGGTGGCTCGGAAGGTGGGCAGATTGATCGGGATGATATCCAGTTTGGTACTTGGCAACTTGCGCCAGGCGCCGTCTATCACCGGCATCGACATGAAGTGCCGGAAATCTACTTCATTACCGGTGGCCGGGCTCTCTGGACAGTGGGTGATGAGTCAAGGGAAGTTGGCCCTGGTATGACGATCTACACCAGGCCTGGTGCGGAACATCGCATGGAGAACCTGGGTAGTGAACC
>JADHNI010000087.1 GCA_016779585.1 Pseudomonadales bacterium | reverse complement strand
CTGAAAATTGAACCGTAGTGGGGCGTTTCGCAGCCGGATCCTGCATGTCACCTCTACAGATCCACTGAGGTATGAATACCTGGAAGATGGTGTGCTCCTGGTGGAGGACGGCAAGGTGGTCGACCTGGGTGCTGCAGAGGTCTTCGGGCGCGCGGGGTTTGCCCTCGGGCAGTGCTTGCATGAACCCGACTACCTGATTGTTCCCGGTTTTATTGATACTCATGTGCACTCACCGCAACTGGATGTCATTGCCTCTTATGGTGAACAGTTGCTGGAATGGTTAAACAAGTACACTTTTCCCGCAGAGGCTCGCTATGCCGATGAAACCTATGCGGCAACTTCCGCGGTTGCCTTCCTGAACAGCCTGCTGGAAGCGGGAACCACCACTGCGCTGGTCTTCGCAACAAGCCACCATAAAGCAACGGATTTGCTGTTCGATGCGGCGAACGAGAAGAACATGCGGTTGATCGCGGGGAAAGTGCTGATGGACCAGAATGCAACGCCTGAGCTGCATGACACGGCAAAAGGTGGCATTGCCGACAGTGAAGCACTGATCAGGTCATGGCACGGCAAAGGCAGGCTTGGCTATGCCATCACGCCCCGTTTCGCTGGAACCTCGTCTGTAGAACAACTGACCCTGGCCGGTGAACTGCACCAGCGTTACCCGGGCACCTGGATACAGTCGCACATTTCCGAAAACCTGGATGAGGTTCGCTGGGTCAGTGAGGTGCATCCCCACGTGGATGATTACCTGGATGCCTATGAGCGCTATGGGCTCGTCAATGAGCGTTCCGTATTTGCTCACTGTATTCACCTGACGGAATCCGAACGCAGGCGTTTTGCCGACAAGGGTGCCAAGGCTGCTTTCAGCCCGTCTTCAAACCTGTTTATCGGTAGCGGGTTGTTCGATCTCGCACAGGCGAAGGAGGATGGCATTGATGTAGCACTGGCCTCTGATGTCGGTGGTGGCACCAGTCTTTCCATGCTTCGAACTATCGCGGACGCCTATAAAGTCTGCCAGCTGAAGGGGTATTCACTGAGCGCCATGGAGGCGCTTGCCATGGTGACTCTCGGTGGTGCCGAGGCGCTGCACCTTGATCCGTTTGTTGGAAACTTCGAGAAAGGCAAGGAAGCTGATTTCATCATGCTGGATCCCAACGCCACCAACGTGATGTCACGACGAATTGGATTCTCTGATTCCATTGAAGATGAGTTCTTCGTCATGATGACGCTCGGTGATGAAAAAACGATTGCGGCAACCTACGTTGCCGGTGAAAAAATGAGTCTCTAGGAGGGAGAGCCTTGGACGCCTATCTTGTTGACTGGTTCAGTGTAATTTTCAGGTGGTTGCACCTGATCACGGGTATCGCCTGGATCGGAGCATCACTGCACTTTGTCTGGTTGGATAACAGTCTAGAAGACCCCGGGGAAGAAAAGAAAGGCCAGGGTATCAAGGGTGAACTCTGGTCGATCCATGGCGGCGGTATTTATAACTTCAACAAGTATCAGCTCGCGCCGCCTTCCTGGCCGAGCGTCCTGCACTGGTCCAAGTGGGAGGCCTACACAACCTGGATAACCGGGACGCTGCTGATGGTGGCGGTCTATTACCTGCAGGCGCAGTCTTACCTGGTGGGTTCCGACAAGCTGATCAGCGATCCTGGCGTGGCCGTTGTCGCCAGCATCAGCTACCTGCTGTCAGGCACGCTGGTTTACGAGGCTCTGGTTCGTTCTCCACTCAGGCACCGGGAAGGCGTTTTTGTGGTGCTGCTGGCACTGTTTATTGCGCTGCAGTGCTGGCTGGCGACACGGCTGTTTTCCGACCGCGCGGCTTTTCTGCATGTCGGTGCCCTTATGGGAACCATCATGGCGGGCAATGTGTTTCTCGGTATTATTCCGGCGCAGAAGAAGTTTGTTGCTGCGGTTCAGGCAGGGGAAGAACCGGACCCCGCACCGGCGGCGTTTGCCAAGCAGCGTTCAACCCATAACAACTACTTCACGTTGCCGGTCCTGTTCTGCATGATCAGCAACCACTACCCGTTCCTCTACGGGCATGTGCTGAACTGGCTGATCCTGATTGCGATCATTGCGATCACAGCCTACGCCAGGCATTTCTTTAACCTCAGGCATCGAGGCATTTTTAACTACTGGATCCTGGTGCGCGCGTTCATTGCGTTCCTGGTTCTTGCTGGCTGGCTGGGTTACGAGCGTTATGCTGAAAGGCAGGCGTCCCTGGCGATGGAGGTTGCTGACGATGCCGCGTTTGCCCTGATCGATAAACACTGTACCGTCTGCCATGCTGAAAAGCCCACGCAACCGGGGTTTGTGGCGCCACCTGCAGGCATCCTGATGGATGATCGCGATGCAGTGCTGCGCTCCGCTACCCAGATGGCAACAGCCATCAAAACCGATTACATGCCGCTCGGTAATCTCACGGGTATGACAGCCGAGGAAAAAGCAGAGCTCGTCGCCTGGTTAGAGCAGCAGGCGGGAGGCTGAGCATGGTTTTCATCCCGGCCATAGATTTTGCGTCCTATGATGAGGGAAATCCCGGTTCGATCACCGAACTCGCGAAGCAAGTGAGTGATGCGCTATCCACCTCAGGGTTCATGAAAATCCGTCATCTCGGTATTTCGGATGAGGATATTGCGTCGGCGTTCGCCATGTCGGCCTGGTTTTTTGGTCGGTCGGAGGAAGAGAAGGCAAATTCAGCGTATACCAGTGCTGAAGAGAATTTTGGTTACCAGGGGCTGGGTGTCGAGCATCTTGACCCATCGAAGCCGGCTGACCTGAAACAGACGTTTACCATGCGCGACCTGTTAAGGCACGACCCGGAAGACCCGCGCTGGCCGAGCGCAGCGTTCAGGGACACAGCGACTGACTTCTATGGCAAGTGCCTCGAGGGTGCCTACAGAATCCAGCGGGTGTTTTCTGAGGCGCTCTCCCAGGATAAGGAGTTTTTTGTCCAGTATCACAGCGGAGAAAATGTCAGCCTGCGCTTTCTCTACTATCCGTCTTCAGGTGTTTCTGACATCCAGAGTGAACAACTGGGCGCCGGTGCCCATACGGATTACGGCATGATTACCCTGTTGTTCCAGCATGGTGTGTCTGGTCTTGAAGTGCAGGATGCAGATGGTAACTGGCACGCTGTGGCGCCAGAACATGATGCCATCGTGATTAATACCGGGGATCTGATGGAGCGCTGGACCAATGGACGTTACCGTTCTACACCGCACCGGGTGCAACCGAAGATCGGGTCCGAGGATCGTTATTCCATTGCCATGTTTGTTGACCCGGATACCGCAACGCCGGTCAGGGTCCTGGATTCCTGTTTGGCCCCGGGTGAAACAGCGCGCTTTCCTGAAGTCACCGCAGGAGAGCATATCCAGGAGCGGATACGCGCGACTCATCAGTAGTCAGGACAAGCCAATAACAGTGAGATTGTTCAGGCGTGGTAGAAGCGCCTGATGCTCGCGGCATAGTCTTCAAGCATCTTTTCTGAATCAACTTCCATGCAGACCTCGTGAGGGCCTGACGGGTCTTCAACGAGAACAGTCCGCCCGCGTTCTTTACCTTCCAGCGTGCAGGACAGCTGACCGCGGACCCGTCCAAACAGGTCCGGCCGTGTTGTGAAGGCGATGGCGGACGAATCATGTACGGGAAAGTCGTGCCTGTTTTCGGAGCGCACATGGTAGTCCGCATAGGTCCTGTTGATTGCAAGAATGAAATCGCCGAACGGCAGCCCGCGGGTAATAGGCTCCAGGAACTCGTGGGACATTCGTGTTTGCGTCGTCACATCCAGTCCCACCATGGTGAGCGGCGTGCCGGTTTGGAAAACCACTTCTGCGGCTTCCGGATCACCAATGATGTTGGCTTCAGCCCAGGGTGTGACGTTACCCGGGTGTTCAGCTGAGCCACCCATGATGATTATCTCTTTCAGGCGACCAGCGAATTCAGGGTCCTGTTGGACGGCCAGTGCCACGTTGGTCAGCCTGCCTACTGCAAGCAGAGTCAACTCACCTGCATGCTTTTTGCTCAGTTCAATCAAAGCGGTTGTCGCATTCTCAGGTTCGATGTCTCCCTCGAACTCCGGCAGGCCCACGTCGCCCAGGCCGTCAGCACCATGAACAAAGTCTGGGTAATCTTCGGGCTCTGAACCGTTGATATGGCAAGCTGCACCTCGATATACAGGTACCTTGATGTCGAACATGTCTCTCAGGATAAGAGCGTTGCGAGTGCACTGCGCAATATCAGCGTTCCCCAGGATCGTCGTAATCGCGAGCAGGTTAATGTTCTCGCAGGCATTCAGGTAGAGTAGCGCCATGGCATCATCGATGCCGGGGTCGGTGTCAAAGACAACCTTCTTTGTCGTCATGTCTTGTCGCTAAACAGGTTTCAGTTCGTCGGGGCTGATCTCATTCAGCCGCTCTCGCAGGTAGCTCGCTGCAGTGTAACGATCAGACAGGACCATGTCCGGGTAGGGGTGGCAGAAGATGGGTGCTGTCAGTCTCGCCTTCTTCGCGTCTTCACCGGTGGGATTCACGACTCGATGACTGGTGGATGGCAGCGCACCTCCAGTCAGTTCCTGCAACATGTCACCGATATTGATGACTATTGAGCCGGGTGGTGCTTCCACCGGGAACCACTGGTCCATGCCCTTGGGCTGGATTTCCAGACCCGACTGACTGGCAGCGGGCAGCATCGTAATGAGGTTGATGTCTTCATGGGCACCGGCCCGAATTGCACCAGGGGGTTCGTTGCCGGTCAGTGGCGGATACCTGAGGATGCGGAGCAGGGTATGTTCGCGAGATAGGTAATCAGCGAAAGGTTTGTCGATCGCGGCCCACAGGCTCCCGGAAGTGTTTTCCTGAAGCCAGGTCATCACAGAGGCGCCAAGCGAAAAAATCTCGTCGTAGTAGTGCATGGTGATATCGTGCACGGATCGCGGCATCGACCCACCGGGCCAGAACTGGAAATATTCCTTCAGGTCCTGGGCTTCATGGCCTTTTGCTGTTTCGGCAAGGTCCGGGGGGAAATAACCTGCCTGGGACTCCGCGTCTGCCAGGTAGTCGCCCGGGTTGCCGTTCAGGAAGAAGTTGTCCCACGCGCCATAGAACTCATCGAGCTCACTGGCCGGTATCGGGTGATTTTCTACCACGGCAAATCCCGATTCGATCAGGGATTCGGTCACCAGCTGGGGTGCGTTATCCAGATTAAGGTCAACGACGCTGACTTTCATTCGTCTGTCCCTGTTTTGTCGCTGAGATTGGAAAGCACGGCTGCGATGGCTGGCTTGGCCTGCCCGATTTCCTCAGGTGTCAGTCCTGACAATTCGTGAGGGAACACCAGCCAGCGGTCGGTTTCATGAATGAAAAAATCCGGGATGATATCGGTGGTGTTTCTTTCAGGTTTATACCAGGGAGTCGCAACCTTGATGGTCTGTGGCAGGTTAGCCCTGGCCTTGGCTTTCATTTCATCGAGGATGGCGACAATACTTCGCCCGGAATCGAATACGTCGTCTACCAGCAGAAGTTCGTCTTCCGCGTTAACGTTGTCGATGATGTAGTTGAGACCGTGAACCCGAACCTCCTTGTCCTGTTGCCCTATGTCGTAATAGGAGGAAGTGCGAATCGCAATGTGATCCGTTTCGACACCCATGTAATCCAGGTATTCCTGAACGGCAATGCCAACGGGTGCACCACCGCGCCAGACCCCAACAATGAAGTGGGGGCGAAAGCCACTCTGGTAAATCTGGTTGGCAAGTTTGAAAGAATCGATCAGGAGATCTTCGGCTGTGATGTAGTGTTTTTCCATCGCGCGAGAGTAGCATTGAGCAGCTCTATTTGTCATTGTAGAGAGCGATAGACGCGGGTGGGGACAAACTTGCAGGAATTTCTTGACCGATACTTTGGGCTGGCCAGTCACGGCACCAACGTGCGAACCGAGTTGCTGGCTGGTGTCACAACTTTTCTTTCCATGGCTTACATCACCGTCGTTAACCCGGCAATCCTTTCTGATGCCGGCATGGACTTTGGTGCTGTTTTTGTCGCGACCTGTATTGCCGCAGCCGTTGGCTCCCTGATCATGGGAGTCTGGGCAAACTACCCGATAGCCCAGGCGCCCGGTATGGGCCAGAACGCCTTCTTTACCTATGGTGTTGTGCTGGGGCTGGGTCATACCTGGGAGGCAGCGCTCGGTGCTGTCCTGGTGTCGGGGGTAATCTTCGTCATCCTGTCGATCCTTCCCGTGCGTGAGTGGCTGATCAACGCCATTCCAAAAAACCTGAAGCTGGGTATCTCTGCGGGCATCGGACTGTTTCTCGGTTTTATTGCCATGAAAAATGCCGGCATCGTCGTGGACAATCCGGCAACCCTGGTGTCGTTTGGCGACCTTTCGACGGCAGCACCGCTGATCTGTCTCGGCGCTTTTGCGCTGATCGCGGCCCTGTCGGCGCGCGGCATGACAGGCGCAGTAATCATCGGCATGCTGGTGGCAACCCTGCTAGGTCTTCTGGCAGGCGAAGCCGAGTTTAAAGGCCTGATTTCAACGCCGCCGTCTATTGAACCGGTGCTGTTCAAGTTTGATCTCATGGCTGTGCTCGATGTCTCGATGGTCACGGTCATCATCACAATGCTGCTGGTGGATGTCTTTGATACCGCGGGCACCCTGGTCGGTGTTGCCAACCGCGCCGGATTGACGGACGAGAACGGGAAACTGCCGAGACTGGGTAAAGCGCTGATCTCTGATTCAACGGCCACAGTGGTTGGTGCGGTTGCCGGTACTTCATCAACCACCTCATACATTGAGAGTGCCGCCGGTGTTGAATCCGGGGGTCGAACCGGACTGGTAGCAGTAGCTGTGGCGGGACTTTTCCTGCTCTGCATATTCCTGGCGCCGCTCGCACAGACGATACCTGCCTATGCCACGGCAGCGGCGCTCCTGTTTGTTGCCTGCATCATGGCAAGGAGCCTGGCTGACATTGATTGGGCTGATCTCACCGAAAGTGCACCGGCTATTGTTTGTGCACTGGGTATGCCGTTGTCGTTCTCCATAGCTGACGGTATCGGTCTTGGTTTTGTCACCTACGTGGCCATTAAACTCATGAGCGGAAAAGCGGCAGAATGTCCTGGCGCCGTTTATGTCATCGCGGCAATATTTCTCGGGAAATTCCTGTTGCTCTAAACGAAAAAAAAACAAAAGCAGACCAAGAAGGGAAGGGAAGCATATGAGCAAAAACAGCCTGGCAGGACTGCTCCTGTTAATGATGGGTTTTGCTGTGTCAGCAGCCGAAAAACCAAACATCGTTGTGATCTGGGGTGACGATATAGGCATCTGGAACATCAGTCGTTACAGCATGGGGCAGATGGGGTACCAGACGCCCAATATCGACCGGATCGCCAATGAGGGCATGATCTTTTCGGACTATTACGGCGAACAGAGCTGTACAGCAGGTCGTTCAGCCTTTATCACCGGTCAACACCCGATTCGTACCGGGCTGACAAAAGTAGGTACTCCAGGGGCTCCCCTTGGCATTCAGCCTGAAGACCCGACGCTGGCAGAACTGCTGAAACCCCAGGGCTACACAAGTGGGCAATTTGGCAAGAACCACCTGGGTGATCGTGATGAGTTCCTGCCAACCAATCACGGTTTCGATACGTTCTTCGGAAACCTTTATCACCTGAATGCCGAGGAGACACCGGAAGACCCCGACTATCCGCAGAATCCGGCTTTTCGTAAGCAGTTTGGGCCGCGAGGTGTGATTAAAAGTTCAGCCGATGGAAAGATTGAAGACAGCGGTCCACTGACAAAGAAAAGAATGGAAACCATCGATGAAGAATTTCTTGCCGGTTCCCTGGATTTCATGGAACGGGCCGTTAACCAGGACAAGCCATTTTTCCTCTGGTTCAACTCAACCCGCATGCATTACTACACCCACGTGAAAGATGAGCTGCGCGGTATCTCGGGCCAGGGCTTCTACAATGATGGCATGGTGGAACATGATGGACATGTCGGCCAGATTATCGACAAACTGGACGAGCTCGGTATCGCGGACAATACGATCGTATTCTATTCAACGGACAATGGGGTTCATTACAACCAATGGCCCGATGCAGGCATTACACCTTTCCGGGGAGAGAAGAACACCAACTGGGAAGGAGGCTTCCGGGTCCCGGCCATGGTGCGCTGGCCTGGCAGGATCAAGCCGGGTGCTATCAGCAACCAGGTCATGTCACATCTCGACTGGGTACCGACGTTGATGGCCGCGGTTGGTGACGATGAAATTGTCAGCGCGCTCAAAGAGGGTAAGCAGGTTGGTGACAGGTCGTATAGGGTGCACCTCGATGGATACAACTTCCTGCCCCATCTGACCGGTGAATCTGCAACCGGACCACGTCGGGAGTTCTTCTACTTCAGTGATGATGGCCAGCCAGCTTCACTATCGACCAGATTATGGAGTCGCTCCAGCCAAAGCGTCAGCCCGCAGACTGACTGTAGCGCTCCAGTTCGTTGATATAGGCCTGGCGTCGGTCTGCGGGCAGCCAGGCGATCTCAAACGCATTACGTGAAAGCTGCACAATTTCGTCGCGGGAAAAGTTGCCTTCCTCGGCAAGCTCAATGAAATTGTCATTCATGTACGCTCGAAAATAGGCCGGGTCATCTGAATTGACGGTGGCCTTCATACCCTTGTTCAGCATTGTGCGAATCTCTTCACTCGTGAGGGACTGGACCACAAACCGGTTGGATACCGGGCACACGGTTAAGCCCAGGCCCCTATCAACAATGTCCCTGATCAGTGATTCGTCTTCCAGGGAATTGACGCCATGATCAATGCGATCAACCTTTATCAGGTCCAGGCATTCCCGAATGTGTTCGTGAATGTCTTTCTGGTTGACGTCACAGTGCATGGTCAGCCTGAAGCCTTCTTCGCGCGCCCGCGCAAAGACTGCCTCAAACTTGCTGGGAGGATTATCTTTTTCATCTGAATCCAGGCCCACGCCAATGATCCATTCCCTGTAAGGCAGGCACATTTCCAGGTGTTCCATCGCTGATTCGGCACTCATGTCCCTGAGGAAGCACATGATCAGGTTGGATTCGACGCCAAGATTTTTTGCCGCGTCTTCCTGAGCCCGCCTGATACCGGTAATGATTGTTTTAAAGTCAACGCCTCTCGACGTGTGAGCCTGGGGGTCGAAGAACGGCTCGCAGTACACGACGTTGTCAGCAGCCGCTTTCTCGAAATACTGGCAGGCGAGTTCATAAAAGTCGACTTCTTCGCGCAGCACATTCATGGCGGCGTAATAGATTTTCAGGAAGGAAGGCAGGTCATGAAAGTCGTAGGCCGCCACAACTTCTTCAGGCGTGCTGTATTCAAGTTCGATACTATTGCGCTGAGCCAGTGCAAAGATATGTTCCGGCTCCAGCGTCCCCTCGAGATGCACGTGAAGTTCTGCCTTGGGCATGCCTTCAATAAACTCTTTCATGGTCTTCCTCGATCTCCTTTGAATTCGTTAAGTTTACGACCTTCACCGTATTACTGTTAGAGTAACTTCATGCCCGATACGTTAAAGCCAATCCTGCTGTTCAAGCTTGACGATAAACCACCAGCCATCGGTTCTGCACTCGTTGGTTTTCAGCATCTGCTAGCCATCATCGGTGGCATATTAACCGCACCTTACCTGATTGCGCTGGGCATGGGTCTCAATGCAGAAGACACGTCTTACGTGATCAGTGCGGCCTTAATTGTATCAGGCCTGGGGACGCTGCTGCAGATTAATCGCCTGGGCGCGCTGGGTGCAGGACTGCTCAGTATCCAGGGGACAAGCTTTGCTTTCATTGGCAGCCTGATTTTTGTCCACCTTCAACTGGTGGAGGAGATGGAAGCTCGGCAGGCGCTCGGCGTCATTTTTGGTTCTTCCGCAGTCTGTGCACTGATCATGGGTCTGCTGTCGATGTTTGTACGACAGCTCAAGGATGTGATTACCACCAACGTTGCCGGGGCGACGATTATTCTCATCGGTCTCTCCCTGATTCAGTCAACCCTGCAGAACCTGGAGCGCGCCTACCTGGGCGCTGGTGGCCTGGAAGGTGATGGTGCCCTGCGGGTGGGACTGGCGGCTATCGTCTTCACCGTCATTGTCATTATCGCGAACGTAAAACACGTGTGGCTGAGACTGAGTGCCATTACCCTGGGACTTCTTGTCGGCGTGCTGTTGTCGCTTTACATGGGCCTGGCAGATTTCTCCGGCGTTACCAGCGCGGGCTGGATCTTTGTGCCGGAACCCTGGCGCTATCCTCTCTCAGTTGATCTCACTGTTGTCGCCCTGATCATGCCCATATTCCTGGTATCTGCCATGGAAAGCATTGGTGACATCACCGCCACCAACAACCTCTCTGGCCTGGAGACTGGAACGTTTGATTACTGGCTCAGGATTCGTGGCGGCATCCTGGCCACGGCGGTGAATTCCCTGGTGGCGTCTGTGCTCTGCACTTTTCCAAGCACCACCTTCAGCCAGAACAATGGTGTCATCAGGTTGACGGGAGTGTGCAGTCGGTACGTGGGGAACTACGTTGCCGTGTTCCTTGTGATACTTGGTTGCCTGCCGGTGGTCACAGCGTTTTTCCAGGCCATCCCAGCCGAGGTGATTTTTGGTGCCACGTTGCTGATGTTTATCCTGGTGGCGCTCTCCGGTTTTCGTGTGGTTGAAATGTCTGCACCCATCACTCGCGACTGGGTCGTTGTTTCTCTCGCGATCCTGCTTGGATATCTGTTGTCCTTCTACGTGGACCAGGTGCCGGGATTGCCCGGAGAGGTTGTCATGGTGCTCGAGTTCCCGGTATCGACCGGGGCGATGCTCGCGATTGTCCTGGAGTTTGTTGTGCCGGGCCGTGTCAGGAGCCAGGTAGATGAACCTGGTGCCAGTGATTAGCAATATCGATTCTGCGACACACCCAGACGTCGGGTTTTGAAGCAACATAATCGAGGAAGCGCGCCAGCGAGGCAGCCCGACCGGGTTTACCCACAATGCGGCAGTGCAGGCCAACGTTCATGATTTTCCCGCCTTCCTCATAAAGGGTATCGAAGGAATCCCTGAGGTACTGGTAGAACTGTTCGCCGGAGTTAAAACCCTGGGGTGCAGCGAAGCGCATGTCGTTGTTGTCCAGGGTATAGGGGATCACCAGGTGGTGACCGCGATCATGAGCATGCCAGTAGGGCAGGTCGTCAGCATAGGAGTCGCTGTCGTAGCGAAAGTGATCCCACTCCAGGACGAGGTCTCGTGTATTGGGACTGTCTCGACCTGTATACCAGCCTAGAGGTTTCTCGCCGGTCATTTTCTCGTGAATTTCGATGGCCTTTGCCATGTGCTCACGTTCCAAATCAGGGGGCACAAACTGGTAGTCGATCCAGCGATACCCGTGTGACGCAATTTCCCAATCTGCACGCAGCATTGCGTCCACGACATCCGGGTTTCGCTGCATCGCCATGGCAACACCGTAAACGGTGACCGGAAATCCGAAACGCCGGAACAGCCGGTACAGCCGCCAGAATCCGGCGCGGCTGCCGTACTCATACAGTGATTCCATGCTCATGTGGCGAGCCTCGTAGGCCTTTGCGCCGATGATTTCGGACAGGAAGGTTTCGGACGCCTTGTCGCCGTGCAGGATGTTGTTTTCACCACCTTCTTCGTAGTTGATCACAAACTGCAAGGCAAGCCTTGCGCCACCGGGCCACTTTGGATCGGGCGGCGTTTCGCCATAGCCGATCATGTCTCTTGGATAATCAGTCATCACAGAATTGTACGCTGCGGAAGTGATCGAATAGAATCGAAACTTTTGTGAGTTCTGCCGTGCCAAGAATTTTATCTGCCATTTTCATTCTTCTGATTTTGACTGCTCCGGCAACCGCTGACTGGTTTGAGGACTTCAAGGCCAGTGCAACTGATGAGCAGCTGCTACAGCTGCTTTATGAAATGCCCAAGGGTGGAGACCTTCACCACCATATGTCCGGTTCCGGATTTGCCGAGTGGTGGTATGAACTGGGCATTGCGGCCGAGAAGCGCGGCTATCGCTACTACACGAAGGTGAAGCTCAATAACTGCCGTGACTACGGATGGCAGGGGTTTGATACCACGCCTTATCACCTGATGTTCCAGACGATCCTGGAGTCGAAGTGGCAACAGCTGCCTGAGTGTGAGCGGGCTGAGTACCTCCCGCTGGATCAGCTTAATGATAAGCAGAAGCAGGGATTCAAGAACTCGATCGTGCTGGATAAACCCTATGAAGGTCGAGAAGAGTTCTTTGAGGCGCACTGGCAGCGCCTTGGGGATCTTACTGGCGATCCTTATCTCCGGGGAGACCTCATTGCAAGACAGTTCCAGGCATTTGCTCACGAGGGCCTCATTTATGTGGAGCCAATGGTTACCGCATTTGGCTACCAGGAACCGGACGGTACCCCAATTCTTCCGAACGATGTGGCGAAGATTTTCCGCGAGAGACTGAAACAGAAAGACATTGTTGATACCGGCCTGACCTGGCGCTTCCAGCAGGCAATACTCAGGTTTACCCCAGGCGCGGAGGATTCACTCAGGCGCGCATATGAGTTTGTCGCGGAAAATGAGCCTTACGTGGCGGTCAACATGGTGGGGCGAGAAGATGACGACAAGGGGTACCCGCTCCGTTTTCTCCCGACACTGAGAGAGTTGCGACTTGCCCACAATAACGTAAGACTGAGCATTCATGCCGGGGAGGTTGATGAACCGAATTCACACGTCCGGGACACAGTTCTGCTCGGCGCAGACCGAATTGGCCATGGTCTCAACCTGATCACAGACCCCGATACCATGCGATTGTTCCGGCATGGCCCTTACATGGTGGAGATCAACCTGATCAGCAACCTGCTGCTGCAGTATTACGACGACTACAGTCAGCACCCTTTCCCCGAGTACCTGCGCACGGGAATTCCTGTGGCACTTTCCACGGATGATCGAGGTATGTGGGATTCCACCATGACCGATGAGTTTTTCGTCGCCGTCAAAGAATTCAATCTTTCATGGGATGAAATCAAGCAGTTGAGCGAGAACTCACTGAAGTATGCGTTTGTTGACAGTGAGACCCGGGAAGGGCTGCTGGAAACCTACCGATCCCGGATCAGCAGATTCGAATCCAGGGTAGCGAAAAAAGGCGTCTCGGCCCTTGGCAGCAAACCTGCACTGAAACGGGGATTTATCTGTCGCCAGTACGAGATTTGTGCCCCGTAAGGGTGCAAAACAAGGCGTAATCTGCGATCATGAGCAGGATTAGTCAGCCGTTGCGCCAGTAGACTCAAGCGAGCCGGGAACTCGGGTCTCGCGGCATGACATTTGCATCGCAGAAGTCGATGTCCGGTGTTCCACGCCGGCAGCAATTTGCGAAAAACAAAGATATTCAATCAACGTCGGGGAGACATTTG
>JADHNI010000086.1 GCA_016779585.1 Pseudomonadales bacterium | reverse complement strand
CCCGCTCCAGCATGCTGAACTGTACGAATTGTTCGTGATTGGGCATGTCGTGGAAGTTTGCCTGCACCTGCTGCTCACGAATGGTCGCCTCGTCACTGAATGCCTCCAGGGAACGCACCATCACAGGATTGCGGGCGGCAACTTCGACATCTTCATACCGGGACAGCAGGTGGCAACCCATGGGCGCAAAGAAAACCGGCTCGGGCGATTGCCGGAGCCGGTCGTAAACAGAGTAGGGGTCCTGTGCGAACGAAGGTGACAGCGGATCAAACATCCGCACAGTATATGCCCTAAGCCGGCGGGATGCTTCGGTCACTGACCCAGTTGCCGTGGAAGCCAAACGGGATCCGTTGCGGCAGTTTCACACGGGCAACATAGCCACGGTCGAAGTCCTGGGCATCCATAACCACAAACTCGGCTGACCCATTACCCTGGTCATGCACAAAAGTGATCAGGTAACCGGCGTCTTCGGCATCGGAATTTTCCCTCGCGACGAAGACAGGTTCGCCAGCCGCGCGGCCAGAACCGTGGTCAAAGACCTTGCGTTCACCGGTTTTCAGGTCGTGCTTCAGGGTAGGCCAGGCCTCGCCAGGTATGGCACTGGGTGAGGCGCAGTAGCCGAACCGGTAAGGCTGGTTGCCAACATCATGACGATGGCGCGGGAACTCGTTGGCAGTTTCGTCGATGACCTGGACGTTGATGGTTCGGGTGGCAGGGTTCAGCGTCCAGCGTTCCAGCCGCGCCATGGAATCGCCGAACGGGCCCAGTAGGTCATGGTTAAACATCGATTCGTAGTTGCAAAGATCGATGGTGACGCTGCCGTCATCATTGTCAAAGGCGTTCATCGGGTGAAAGCAGTAACCCATGGGCACGTCTATCCACACAATATCGGAGGCGTCGCCTTCCCGGGGCAGCAGGCCAACACGATTACCGTAATCCGGATTCCACCTGAACGGGAAGCTGTGCGTCGCAACCATATCGAAATCCACTGTCACCGGCTGGTCATAGATGATCACGTACTTATTGGTGAGTGACATGTCATGCATCATGGTCATGCCGGGAACAGGCACATCCACGGTCTTTCGGACCTTGCCGTCGGTGCCAACTACCACGTACTGAACGTGGTCCATCCAGTGCGGCCAGGCATACACCATGGCGTGCATTTCTCGCGTGACGGGGTCGATTTTCGGGTGAGCTGTAAAAGCGCCGGGCAGGGTGCCTTCGAAATTATTACGGCCGACGGTTTCAAGGTCATAAGTCAGTTCAACGGGGCAGCCACCGGCTTCCACCATCGCCCAGGTTTTGCCAGCGAAGCCACCGACGTTGGTGTTTGGTCCGCTGGGGTTATCGTTCCAGTTGGGCCCGGGGATGTCGGGCTGGCCGCGAAACTCGCTCAGGCTTTTTGAGCCAACGTAACGGTTTCGGTACCACTCGGCTTTGCCTTCGCGCAGCCGAATCCCGTGGACCATGCCGGCACCGATAAACCAGTGGTGTTTCGAGAGGTCTACTTCATCGAAAGGATTGGGGCCGTTTCGAAGGTAACGACCATTCAGTTCCCTCGGCAGTTCGCCTTCTACCTCGAGATCGGTCGCAGTGATCTCTTCGGTCACCGGGGCAAAGTTTCCCTGCAGATAAGGGTTCTCAAATTCGGGTTTGGGTTGTTCGGACATCCTGGCTCTCCTCGTGTACAATATTGGCATTGTCAATATAAATATTGCTGGTGTCAATATTGTGTCGAAAACTAAAAAAAGAGCCACTTACCATCACGGCGACCTGCGGCGCGAGCTGATTGAAGCGGCCGTGGATATGCTGTCGGAATCCGGCGTTGCGGGGCTCAGCCTGCGGAAACTGGCGCTTCAGGTGGGGGTCAGCCACAACGCACCTTATATGCATTTCTCCAGTCGTGATGCGCTGCTGGCCGCCATAGCCCAGTACGGTTTCCAGAAGCTACGTGCCTCGTTGGCTCCCGATGGCGAAGACTGGCATGAGAGGTTCGTGGCTGGCTGCCAGACCTATGTTGAATTTGGTACAACGCAGCCGGAGCTCTTCCAGGTGATGTTCATGGAGCATGACCCGGAAGCCTTTCCTGAGATGGTGCAGGATTCACTTGCTGCGTTGCAGGTACTGACTGACGTTATAGCCGAGGGGCAGCTTCTGGGTAAAATCCGAGAAGGTGACGCCCATGAGTTTGCAACGCTCATCTGGTCACTGCTGCATGGCCTGTCGGTCCTGTTTGCCAACAGGAACAAAGCCCCTCTGCCGTATCGATCTGATGATGCTGCAGATCTCACCGAAACGTTCCTTGACCAGGTGCTCACTGGCCTGGGGGTTTGAATCACCATACTCCTGTGGGAGACTCGATTCATGAGCACCCACCGCCGAATTGCCATTGCTGGCATCATCCACGAGACCAATACCTACTGCCGTGACCAGACGCAGTTAGGCGACTTTCACATCATGCGCGGCGAGAAAATGCTGCAATTGGAAGGCTCCGAAACACAAACCGGTGCCGCTGTTGGCATGTGCCGCGAACTGGGTGTGACACCGGTTCCCGTCTTCTGGGCCAACACACAACCTTCCGGAACCATTGCGCGGGATGCCTATGAGTCCATGAAAGCCGAGTTACTGGAAGCACTGGCCGCTGTACTGCCAGTCGATGGTGTCTTCCTGGACCTGCATGGTGCTGGTGTAGTGGATGGTATTCCCGACCTGGAAGGTGATCTGGCGATGAGCGTCCGCCGACTGGTTGGCGAAGCCGTGCCGCTCACGGCCGCCTTTGATCTGCACGGGAACGTGACCCAGGAAATGGTTGATGCCCTTGACGGTGTGTTTGTCTGTCACGAATACCCGCATATAGACCAGCACCTGCGCGCCCGGGAAGCGGTGCAGCTGATCAACGATATGCTGAATGAGAATTTTCGTCCCTCGGTCCGGGTGTGTTCGTTGCCGATGCTGATGCCGACCACAACGACGTTTCATGGTCCGGGCAAGGAGCTCAAAGAGTTCATGCGTGAATTGGAAGCAGACCCGCAGATCATCAATGTCAGCTTTTTCCATGGCTTCCCCTATTGCGATGTTCCCCACGTCGGTTCACACCTGGTGGTGACCGCAAGGGGGAACGGTGAGATTGCCCGTGACAAGGCTGAAATAGCAGCTTTGAGAGTCTGGTCACTGCGGGAACTATTAAGGCCAACCAGTCTGTCCGCCGAGGAGGCGGTCGCAAAAGCGATGGCTTCTGCCAAACAACCTGTTGTCATCAATGAAACATCCGACAATTGCGGCGGTGGATCGCCCGGTGATGGTACCCACCTGATGCGTGCCCTGCTGGATGCCGGGGCGGCCAATGCCTGTTTCGGCTTTATTGTTGATGCGGAAGTTGCGGCCCAGGCACATGAAGCTGGAGTCGGGACAACTGTAGATGTCAGTCTGGGTGCGAAGACAGACTCACTCCACGGCGAACCATTGAAGCTTCGGGTCTATGTCAAAGCGCTGCATGACGGTCGCTGCATCATGCAGGCGATGGCGAAGGGCAGCCGCATTAATTACGGCAAGCTGGCACGACTTCAGCCGGAAGGCAGTGACAACGTGGATATTGTTGTTGGTAGCCGTCGTTCCCAGACCTTTGATACCGAGCCGTTTCTGGCTGTGGGTATTGATGTAACCCGGCGGGATATTGTGGCGCTGAAATCCAGCAACCACTTCCGTGCGGGTTTTGAATCAATAGCCGGTGAAATTATCACAGCCGACCCGCCGGGTCTGACTACCCATCATATTGAAGTGTTCCCCCGTGATCACGCAGTGCAGCCGCTCTGGCCACTGGATGATACGATTCACTGGAAACCTGGAGATACCTGACATGCTGCCATTTCCCGTTGTTCAGATAGCCTACTTTGTTCCTGATTCTCAGGTTGCTGCCCTGCAGATGGTGGAGCGTTTCGGCGCCGGCCCTTTCTTTTTCATCCCGCGAATTGAGCTGTCATCAGGTGAGGTTGAGGGTAAGCCACAAAAGTTCCTGCATTCCTCTGCCTATGGCCAGTGGGGCAACGTCATGATGGAGCTGGTGCAACAAGACGAAGAAGGTCCATCACCGTTTCGCATGATGTATGCACCGGGAGAGCAGGGCATTCACCATACCGCCATGATGGTGGATTCCATGGAACAGACCTACTCTGACTGCGAGAAACTGGGACTGTCGATCGCAGCCAAGGCATTTACGCTGACGGGAACCGAGTTTGCCTTTGTGGACACCGTTAAGCAGATGGGGCACATGATCGAGATTTACGAGAAGAGCGAGGGGCTGCTCGGGTTTTATGAGATGGTGCGAGAAGCGTCTGTGGGCTGGGATGGCAGCGACCCGATCAGGTCGTTAGGGTAGAAGTGTGGAAGGGTTATTTACCCTTCCACTCGTTAAAGCGCGTTTCGTGGAAGGGTTATTTACCCTTCCACTCGGGCGCACGTTTTTCGATAAACGCCTTGGGACCTTCTTTATAATCTTCGGTCTTGGCGATACCGGCAAACTCCTTGCCGCTGGCTTTCCACAGATCATCATCTTCATCCATGAGGGCGCGGGTTGCGACGCGGCGGCTTGCCTGAACAGCGAGCGGTGCGTTAGCAATGATGCGATCCGCCAGTTTCCTGGCTTCATCCATCACCTGATCGGTAGGAACCACGTTGTTCACCATACCCAGTTGGTGCGCCCGCTCTGAACTGAGCGGGTCACCTGTGAGAATGACTTCCAGCGCCGGTGCCATACCAATCGCACGCGGCAGGCGGAACAGGCCGCCTGCTGCTGCCACGAGGGATCGTTTCACTTCCGGCAAACCAAAGTTGGTTTCCGTGGAGCAGACAATCATGTCGCAGGAAAGCGCAATCTCGGTGCCACCTGCAAGCGCACTGCCAGTAATAGCAGCGATCAGCGGTTTGTTGCGTTCGCGGCTTACCAGGCCGGCAAAACCACCTTTCCTGGTGCTGAGCGCAGCGCCATTGCCAGCGGCAATCTCTTTCAGGTCAGCGCCTGCACAGAAGGCAGAGCCGTTGGCGGTCAGGATAGTGACCCAGATGTCATCATCGCTTTCGATATCGTCCAGGGCAGCTTCCATGCCCTGGGCGACATCACCATTTACCGCGTTGCGTGCTTCCGGTCGGTTCAGCGTGATGATGGCGAGGCGGCCATCTTTCTCGAGTTCTACTGCAGCCATCTTCAAGTCTCTCCTTATACACGCTCGATGATGATTGCCGGAGCCATACCGCCACCGGTGCACATGGTAATCAGGGCGGTGTTCAGGTCACGACGCTCCAGTTCATCCAGCGCGGTGCCGATCAGTATGGAACCCGTTGCGCCAATGGGGTGACCCAGAGCCATGGCGCCACCGTTCACGTTTACGATTTCAGGATCAAGTTCGAGATCGCGGATAAACTTGGCGGCTACCACACTAAACGCCTCGTTTACTTCGAACAGATCAATGTCGTTGGTCGTCATGCCGGCACGTGCCAGGACTTTCTTTGCAGCAGGGACCGGCTCGTTCAGCATGAGCGTCGGGCTGCCGCCTACGGTGGCAATGGCCCTTACTCGTGCACGCGGCTTCCAGCCTTCTTTGTCGGCGTACTCCTTGGTTGCCATGATCAGCGCAGCGGCGCCATCGACAACACCGGAAGAGTTGCCGGCGTGGTGAACGTGGTTAATTTTCATGTCAGGGTAGGCGCGTTTCACCAGTTGGTCGAAAGTCTCGCCTGTCTCATCAATCGGAAGGTCCATGAACTTGTCGAATACCGTGTCCAGACCGGCCAGTGATTCCATGGTGGTGCCCGGGCGAGGGAATTCTTCCCGGTCCAGGGCAATTGTGCCGTCATCATTGGTGACAGTAATCAGGCTCTTGTCGAAGTGGCCGTTTTCGATCGCATGTGCTGCGCGTTTCTGGCTTTCTACCGCCAGTGCGTCCACTTCTTCGCGAGTAAAGCCGTCCAGTGTGGCGATCATGTCAGCGCAAATGCCCTGGTGAGGCTGAGGGTGGATGTTGCGCAGGTGCAGGTTGCTGCCGTCCACCGTGCGGTTCTTGTCGGCTCGGGGAACGGTCGGAGTGTAAGACATCATTTCAACACCACCGGCGACACATAGGTCGTCCATGCCGCTCATGATGTTGGCTGCAGCGATGTTCACTGACGTAATGCCGGAGCCGCAGAAGCGGTCCAGGGTCATACCGCAGGCTTTGTCGCTCCAGCCCGCGTCCAACGCTGCCATTCGGCCAACGCAGGAGCCCTGCTTGCCGATCTGTGAGGAACAGGCGACTACGACATCATCAATTTCCTCTGTTTTCAGGTTGTTACGCTCGCCGATCTGCTCGAACACTTTCGCGAGGAGTCGTCCCGGGTGAAATTCCGTCAGGGCACCTTTGCCCTGTTTGCCGATGCCTCGCGGTGTGCGTGCGGCATCAATGATGTAGGCGTCTGCCATGGTTAGTCCCTCTGAGGTTGTAAAAACGTGGTTAAAAGTCGGGGGACAGTTTACTTAAATCTGGAATTAAGGAAAAAGTAAACTGTCCCTGTTTGGATGCTGAAGTAAACTGTCCCCGGTTCAGGTGGTTATTCGTCGGCCGAGTGCGATGCGATAGAAAACGGGTACAGCGATCAATGTGAGCAGGGTGGCGAATATCAGGCCGCTCATGATGCAGACCGCCATTTCCCGGAAGAATGCATCCGTCAGCAGCGGCGACATCCCGAACACGGTAGTCAGCGACGCCAGCATCACCGGCCGCAGCCTGCTCAGGCTTGCCATGATCATGGTCTGGATCGTGTTGGGTTCACTCGCAAGACGCTTGTCGATCTCATCTACCAGCACAATACAGTTCTTGATCAGCATGCCGGAAAGGCTCAGCACGCCCAGGAACGACGGGAAGGTGAGCGGCAGGTCGGTTATCAGGAGTCCAAGCGCCACCCCGCAAAGGATCATGGGCACCGTGAGCCAGATGACGACGGGCTGTTTCAGTGATCCAAACATCAGGATGGTGATAAACATCATCAGGCCGAAGGCCAGGGGCATTCTCTGGCTCAGCGACTCGTTCGCCATTTTGTTGGATTCAAATTCACCGCCCCATTCCCGTGTGTAGCCGGGCGGCAGTTTTATCGCCTCAACCTCGTCTTTCACACGCATGAAGTACTGGTTGACGTTGTGCCCGATGGGTGGGTCTCCCTGTGCCGTGAGGGTTCGCTGCCGGTCGCGCCGATAGATCGTGGTGTTTTCAGCCTGGAGAGAGAATCGACTGACCACCTGGGTAATCGGTACAAACTTCTGTTGTGTTGAACTCCAGACCTGGCGGTCCTTCAGACCCTCAAGATCTGTCCGCTCGGCGTCGGGTGCCCGGGCGATGATGGGGAGCATTTTGTCCTGGTCACGTAACAGACCAATATTAAGGCCATGAGTGTTGTAAGCCAGGGACTTGGCCAGGTCGTGTTTTGACACTCCGGCAAGCCGGGCGTTGGCTTCATGGAACTCGGGAACCAGTTGCAGGGATTGTGGCCGCCAGTTGGTTTTCCGATCGGTGAGATTGTGCTTCAGGTAAATCGCAAGGGTCTGGTCGGCAAGTTTCCTTAAAACAGCCGGGTCCGGACCGGTATAGCGCATTTCAATCTTGGATCCGGTTGAGGGTGAAAACTCTGCACGCCTAATCTGGATTTCTGCATCAGGTCGCAGGCGTGCAAACAGTTCCTTGGTCGTTTCCATATGAGCGTTGATCTGCTCGATGTCTGAGACTCGAACAATCATCTGCACGTATGCAGGGTTAGGCTGTTCCGGGCGTGAGATCGCCGTAAACCTTGGCGCACCTCGACCGATGTAACTGGCGACTGATTCGATACCTTCCATGTTCAGCAGTTCGGCTTCGAGAGGTCTCACATCTTCAGACGTGGTGGTGATATCCGTGCCTTCCTGCAGCCGGTAATCCACATAATAGAGCGGCGTGTTGTTTGTGGGGAAAAAGGCTGTTTTCACAAATTGCATGGAGTAGAGACAGGCTAGGGTGACCGCGACAATGACGACTGAAGTGAGCCAGGCCCTTCTCAGACCAAAATTGATCAGGTAGTGATAGGGGCGGAAGTACCACGCACGGTAAAGCTCGTCTTCAGACAGTGCTTCGGTGGGTTTGAGCAGGTAACTGCCAAGCAGCGGAATGACCGTGATGGCCAGCAACCATGAAAGCAGCAGCGAGATGGCTACCACCTGAAAAAGGGAAATCAGGAAGTGACCGCTGTTGTCATCGGAAAGGCTAATCGGGGCGAATGCCAGGATGCCGATGATGGTTGCACCCAGCAACGGGTATTGTGTCCGCGCCACCGATTGAACGGCAGCTTCCCTGGCATCCATGCCGCGACGAACGCCAACAACCATGCCTTCTGCAATCACAATGGCATTGTCGACCAGCATCCCCATTGCGATCATCAGGGCGCCGAGCGAGATTCGCTGGAGTTCTATTTCCATGAAGTACATGATTTCAACGGTCCCCAGAACCGTGAGTAAAAGCGCGGTGCCAACCACGGTACCGGCGCGCCAGCCCATGAACAGCATCAGCGCCACCATCACGGTGAATACCGAAATACCAAGATTTTTCAGGAAGTTGTTGATGGCATCCTGTACGACGTCATGTTGTTTGTAGACGGGGGCCAGTTCAATGCCGAGCGGCAGTGTCGACTGAATCTCCCTGAGCTTCTCATCTACTGCCTTGCCGATCTCGACGACGTTCAGGCCCGGGGTGACGGATATCGAAAGCGTAGCGGCAGCTTCACCGTTCAGGCGTACCAGTTCATGCGGCACCTCAACGCCGGTTCGCTTGACGCTCGCAATGTCTCCCAGCCGGATGATTTCTGTTGAACCGGGCAGGCCAATCTTCATATCTGCCAGCGCTTCGACGCTGTTGATAGTCGAGGTCTGTGCGATTCTTAAACGTCTGCCATCAAACTTGGTTGAGCCAGCGCCCACCACCTGGTTCTCAGCCCAGATGCGCTGCGCGATATCGTCAATGGATAACCCTAGTGTGGTTAGCCTCTGGTCGTCGAATTCGACGTAAATGGCCTCCTTCAGCAGGCCGCGGACACCGACCTTGGCAACACCTTCCACCAGCTTTATGCGGTTGCCGACGTCTTTCGCCATCTCCTGCAGTTCTGCGTTTGTATAGCCTTCTGCCGTCGCTGAGTACAGTATGCCGTAGACATCTGCGAAGTCATCCTCCACCAGCGGAGTATTAACGCCCGGTGGCATCCGCATCTCTGCTTCGCGCACCCGTCGTCTCAATTCATCAAAGACCTGTTGCGTTTCCTCTTCACCGAAGTGCTCCTGCAGTCGTACTTCGATTTCAGATCTGCCGGGTACCGACTTTGATTCGAAGAAATCAATCTGCGGTAGCTCCTGCAGGGAGGCTTCAATGCGGTCGGTGACTTCCATTTCGACTTCCTCGGCCGAGGCACCGGGGTAGGTCGTGATGATGTAAGCCATCTTGATAGGGAAGTTTGGATCTTCCAGCCGGCCAATGTTCTGGATGCCATGAATGCCGCCAACCAGGCAGGCCAGTATCAGGATCCACCCATAGAGCGGATTGGAAACCGTGAAACGCGCGAGATTGTTCATGGGTTCAAAGCGGTCTGACTTTCATGCCCGGCTGCAACTGGCTTGCCCCGGCAATAACGATCTGCTCACCCGGTGCAAGTCCACTGGTGACGGGTACGCCTGTGTTGGTTGGCGCCGCCGTCTGGATCTGGCGTCGTGATACGGATTTGTCAGCGGGGTCAAATACCCAGACGGACAGGTTGCCATTGGGCATGGGCACCACAGACGATGCAGGAACCAGGATGGTCATGTCGCTGGCCGAGCGCATCTCAATCTTTGCGGTGGCTGTCATGCCAGGGAGGATGTTCAGGTCAGCCGGCTTGTCTATCAGGAACGACACTTCATACGTCTGCGCCAGCGAATCAGCCTCACCGCGATTTTCCGAGAAGGTCATTGGGAATTCTCTTGCTGGCGCGAAGCTGAATTCCACCCAGGACCGAACGACCGCATCCGGGCTTACCGTGGCCATCAGGTTCTCTGGCACGCTCATGACGACCTGCAGCTGGCTGAGATCTAACAGCTTTACAATGGGGGCTCCGGGACCAATGTTTACGGAGGAGTCGAAGTAACGACGTGAGACGTATCCGTCGAACGGCGCGAAAATACGAGTGTCGTCAAGGCGCTCTTTTGCCTTGCGCAGTCTTACCTGCTGCAGCTGGTAGTTGGTTTCTGCGTCTTCGACCAGGGACTTCGCGATACCGTTTTGCTTCAGCACCTCACGCTTGCGCGATAGATCCTGGGAGGCGAGTCGCAGCTGCACCTCTGCCTCTTGCACCGCCAGCTGGAATTCGGTGGGGTCAAGTGCGGCGACAAGTGCACCTTTCTGGATGGTCTCACCTTCCTTTACTTTGATGTTGGCGATCGGGCCGCCTACCTCGAACGACATATCCACCGTCTGCAGGGCCTCTATACGCGCGGTGAATTCAAAGGTGCTCTGGTTAGTTGAGCCGGATAAAGTCATCAGTTTTGCTGGTCGGATGTTCTGCTCTACCGGTTCAGGCGGTGTTCTGTCAGAACAGCCTGCAACAAAGAGCGAAAACAAAAGCAGGGCGATCTTGTTCATGTCAGGTGCCCTTCGCTTTCCGGCGAAGTTTCTTGCTGACTTCTTTTGCCTGTGCGCCGTTCATTGGGTTGATTTCAAAAATGTTCAGAAAACGTAGGCCCTCGTTGGCGAGGAACAGGATGAGGGCAAGATCCGGGTCTTTACTCTCTGATGCGATCTGATCCAGTACCTGGTCGATGTAATCCCGTGCGGGTTCAAGTAACTCGGGCGCCTCAGCCGCGGCGGCCACAAGGGCGAGAGATGCCCTGCGTTCAGCATCGGTCATCTGGTTTTCTTCATGCAGCAATGCTTCCAGTAAGTTGCTGTTGGCCCTGCGTGATTCGATGCGCTGGATATTGTTGTCGATCAGATTGTCCAGCATGCCTCGCAGCAGATCCTTCTTGGACTTGAAGTGATAAAGGACGCCACCCTTTGAAAAACCGGCGCGGTCGGCAACTGCATCAATGGTCAGGTGATTGGCACCGGATTCCTCGACAACCTGTAGGGCTGCCTGAAGAATCTCACTTCGCTTGTTATTGCTGCGCATGGGTCCGTCACAAATTAGCTATACCGTCTGGATGGTATAGTAAACTGGTGTTCATTGGTACAAAAACCGCTACACTCGCTGGTTTCCGGGATAAAGAGGATATGAGTTGAAGCGCACGCGACTGCCGGGAACACCGGAGCCGGATCGATATGTGAGAGGTGACCAGGATAATCGGATCGCCATTGATGAGTGGGGCGATTCCGGCCATCAGGCAGTGATCCTGCTGCACGGGGGTGGCCAGACCCGGCATGCGTGGAAAGGTACTGGCGAAGTGCTGGCAGGCGCCGGTTATCATTCGATATCCTTTGATGCCCGTGGCCATGGTGACTCTGACTGGGTTGATAACAAAGAGTATGAACATGGCTACATGGTCGGCGACCTGGTTCACCTGATTGAGGAACTGGGTCTTAGAAAGCCGGTCCTGGTCGGTGCGTCTATGGGAGGGATGGTTTCACTGGCAGCATTGGGTGAAAACGCGGTGGATGCGGCGGCGCTCGTGCTGGTGGACATAGCGCCGACAATTGAAGTCGAGGGTGCGCACCGGGTCCTGGATTTCATGCGCCAGGGGGCACAGGGTTTTGATTCCCTGGAGGAAGTGGCAGATGCCATCGCGGGATACCAGCCGCAAAGAACAAGACCCCGCAGCCTGGATGGTCTCGCCAAGAACGTGCGCCAGGGTGAAGATGGTCGCTACTACTGGCACTGGGACCCGGAATACATCTCAGAAAAACGCGAAGTGGGACGCTACCAGGAAGGTTTTCGGGAAGTCGCCAGGAATCTGAGCATTCCGGCGCTGTTGGTGCGAGGTGGTCTTTCCGATGTATTGAGCGAAGAAGGCGCCCAGGATTTTCTCGAACTCTGCCCGCATGCGGAGTACGCAAACGTCACTGAGGCTGCCCATATGGTAGCCGGTGATCGAAACGATATATTTACAGCAGCAGTGGTGGATTTTCTGTCGCGGAAAATCTCAACAGAATAGGAGCAAACCATGACGCAGAATCGACAGTGGCTGATTAACGGCAATCCCAGGGGCAGGGCCCTTGAACTGACTGACTTCAGGGAGAATGTTGCGGAGCTTGAAGCGCTGGCTGATGGCGACGTCAGGGTAAAAGTTGAGGTGCTGAGCTTCGAGCCTTCCCAGAAAGGCCAGCTTGAAGTGATCGCCGGTTACTCTGCCGGTGGCACCATGGGTGAGGTGATGGGTGCTCGCGGCGTTGGCGAAGTCGTTGAAAGCCGGCACCCCGATGTGCCGGAAGGTTCAAAAGTAGTCGGTGTTCTTGGCTGGCAGGAATATGCCACGGTGCCCGGTAAAACCCTGGAAGTGGTGCCTGATGATAACTTCCTGACAGCTCGGCTCGGCCCGCTGGGTGCCCAGGGGCTCACGGCCTACTTCGGATTGCTGCGGATAGGCCAGCCTGAAGCCGGGGATACGGTGATGGTATCCGGTGCCGCGGGTGCCGTCGGTTCCATTGTCGGGCAGATTGCGAAAATCAGTGGTTGTACCACGATCGGAACTGCGGGCGGCCCGGAAAAGTGCGAATGGATCCAGGAGATCGGCTTTGATCATGCCATTGATTACAAATCCGATGATGTCAAAGCCCGCCTGAAGGAAGTGGCTTTTAGTGGTGTTAACGTGTTCTTTGACAATGTCGGTGGTCCTGTCCTGAATGATGTGCTTGCGCGCATCGCCAATCACGCCCGGGTCGTGATCTGCGGTGGTATCTCCAGATACGAGCAGGAAACCCTGCCGGCTGGGCCTGCCAACTATTTTAATATCGTTTTCCGACAAGCAAAGATGGAAGGGTTCCTGCTTCGTGGATACGAGCAGGATTACCCAGAGGCCCTGAATCGCATTCGTGGCTGGATGGAGTCGGGCGAGTTGCAGTTTCGGGAAGACATGCAGGAAGGCTTTGACAACATTCCAGCGACCCTGAAAAGACTCTTTACCGGCGCCAATATCGGCAAACAGTTGTTAAGACTCTAGTGCGACAGAAAGCTGTCTGGCCCGCCGCTTTGACCGTCTCTTCCACCAGAGTGTTGAGCCAGTAATGGCCAGGATGAGCGGCGTCAGGCCAATAACACACCAGATGATTTTCGATGCAAGTCCGGCAAAGTCACCAAAGTGCAGGCGACGATAGCTGTCGACGATAATCGCGCCAACAGAAGCTTCGCGAATGTCGAAAGATGAAACGTGTTCCCCTGTTGAAGCGTTGAAGGTGACCACGCTGGCGTATTCGCTGGTCAGGAAATTGTTTGTCGGTACGCTACCCCAGAAAGAGAAATCAACGCCAGGCTCCCATGGCATGGTGAGGTAGGTCGCCTGGAATGCCGGGATCTCATGCCGGGCATGATTCAACATGGCATCCAGTGAAACATCGTCGCCGTAGAGACGATCTGTCATGACGTGGTGTTCCTTTCCATCTGCATGCTCTGCAATCTCGTGGGCCAGTGAAACCACGTTCCACCAGATGCCGGTGAACGCGAGCAGGAGCAGGATGGGAGATGCGATCACGCCAACCATCTTGTGCAGGTCACTGAAGTACACCACAAGCCTGCTGTTCCATCGCAACGTAAAAAAGTTTTTCCAGAACTTTCTGTGCAGGATCAGGCCGCTGATACCCAGCAAGATAAGAAGAACTGCGAAAATGCTGGTCACCACCATACCCGCATCGTGCAGCAACAGGTTGAAATGCAGTTCCAGCAGCCAGTCGGTAAAGAAGTGATCATGGGGAAGTGGACTGGAGAGGAGTTTCCCGGTGTACTG
>JADHNI010000014.1 GCA_016779585.1 Pseudomonadales bacterium | reverse complement strand
GTTCATCGCCATGGATCCACCGAAGCATGACGAGCAGCGTGCGGTTGTCAGCCCCGTGGTTGCACCCATGAACCTCCGTAAAGCTTGAGAACACGATCCGTACACGGGCAGCAGGCCTGCTGGATGCCCTGCCCGTCGGTGAAGAAATCGACTGGGTCGACAACATCTCTATCGAACTGACGACTCAGATGCTCGCCACCCTGTTCGACTTTCCGTTCGAAGACCGACGCAAGCTGACCCGCTGGTCAGATGTGGCAACCGCGGCACCGGAAAGCGGCATCATTGAATCTGAGGATCAGCGCCGCGAAGAACTCATTGAATGCCTGACCACGTTCTCCGAGCTGTTTCACGAGCGGCAGAAAAACCCTGGCGAAAATGACCTGATCACCATGCTGGCGCACGGTGAGGCAACAAAAGACCTGCCGGAGCGTCCGTTTGAGCTGCTTGGCAACATTATCCTTCTGATTGTCGGTGGTAACGACACAACCCGGAATTCAATTACCGGTGGCGTCCTGGCGCTTAACGAAAACCCTGCTGAGTACGACAAACTTCGTGACAATCCCGCCCTGATCTCCAGCATGGTGCCGGAAATCATTCGCTGGCAGACTCCACTGGCGCACATGCGCCGTCGGGCACTGCAGGACACTGAGCTGAATGGTCAGAAGATCAAGGAAGGCGACAAGGTGGTTATGTGGTATGTCTCGGGTAACCGTGACGAGGAAGCCATCGAACGTCCTTACGACTTCATCATTGACCGCGCCAAACCACGACAGCACCTGTCGTTCGGTTTCGGCATTCACCGATGCATGGGTAACCGTCTTGCGGAAATGCAGCTGCGCATTGTGTGGGAGGAAATCCTCAAACGGTTTGAAACGGTAGAAGTCGTCGGCGAACCCGAGCGTATCTTCAGCTCCTTCGTGAAGGGCTACTCAAAACTCCCCGTCGTTCTGCATCCAAAGAAGTAGAATCACGCCCTCGGTGGGCGAGGTACCAGCACCGGCGTATCAGACTTGTAAGCCTGGTACGCCGGATCATTACCCCACTTCTTGTCTGACCGGTGTTCCAGCATGCGAACTCCGGAGATCTTGGTCAGCAGCACAATCACAAAGATGGGTGAAATCAGGGTTGCGTATTGCCATCCCTGCAACACTGGAAACGCGATCATTGTGATTCCGATCCACAGAACAATCTCACCAAAATAATTGGGGTGCCGCGACCAGCGCCAGAGGCCGACGTCGATAAACGAATCCTGGTTAGCGGGGTCTGCCTTAAATCGGGATTTCTGTGAGTCAGCGACTACCTCAATCGCGAAGCCTGCGACCCACAGCAGCAAACCGAGAAAAGCAAAGAGACCCAGCGGCACTTCATTGGCAGTTGTCATTGCCGCGAGCCCGGCACCCATGGTGATCGATACCCAGGCACCCTGAAGGGTCCAGGTCATCAGGAACTGCAGGAAATCTGTTTTGATGCTGCGGAATCGCCGGTCTTCACCTGCCGCCCGAATGCGCAGGAACAGGAAGGCCCCCAATCGCCCGGCCCAGATGATGACAAGCGCACCGATCAACAGGGATCTGGGATCCCCCTGCCCGAACAGCAGCGCTATGAGCGCGAGCGAGATATAGGTCAGGCTGCCCGTCAGGTCAAAATAATGTTCTGTCTGGTAAACCCAGGCCGGTACAAACATCATCCACTGGATTAGAAATGCCGCTGCACAACAGAGTGCAAAAAGCGGCAAGCCGAGCCAGGTAGCGCCATGCTGGCTTCCGGCAAAAGCAATAACGCTGCCAAGAACCAGAGCAGCGATGATTCCAGTGATCCAGATGACATTTTTGTTCATTGTTTTTCCATCGAGACGTTTCCAGAGTATACGCCTTGATGGAAGTGTTGGATCAAGTCAGGATGGTGGCTGCTTTCTAGTAGCCTCTAAGGTCCTCTACCACCTGTTCAATAAACTGCACGTGGTGCTTGACCGCAAAATCGGCGACGACCCGTCGCTCAATCCGCTTATCCTGGTTGATCAGATAGGTCACACGGCGAACACCAATACCCAGGGGACCGTTGACGCCGTAGGCCCTAATGACCTCTTTCTTGCGATCATCCAGGAGCGGAAACGGCAGCTCATAGCGCTTGCGGAAGCGATCATGGCTGGCTTCACCCTGCGGACTGACACCCACGACATTGGCATTCACACCGCGAATATCCTCAAAATGATCACGGATTTCGCACGCTTCTGCAGTGCAGACTGAGGTGAAGTCCGCGGGATAGAAGTACAGAATCAGGGGACCCTCCGACAGCAGGTCATCCAGGCTGACTTCGATGCCATCATCGTTGTTTAGAACAAAATCGGGAGCGGTATCACCGACATCCAGCATGACTGATCTCCATTAGCGAACTTGAGCCCAAGATGCGCGATAATACACGATTGAGATTTACAGGTTCCCGGAGAAAAACTTGCCAGACCAATCTGCTATCGTCGTCTGCGCGCTTTACCACTTTGTTCGCATCGAGGACCCGGAACAGCTGCGTGAAGAACTCCTGGAGCTGCTGCTGACCGAAAATATCCGTGGCACACTACTGGTAGCCCGCGAGGGCATCAACGGCACCGTGGCCGGTAGCCGGGAAGCCATCAACAATCTGCTGGCTTACCTGAAACTGGATGATAGATTTACCGGCCTTGACTATAAGGAATCACAGACGGACGAAATGCCGTTCCTGCGCAGCCGGGTCAAACTGAAAAAAGAAATTGTCACCATGGGGGTCCCGGACATTGATCCCAAAGAGATAGTTGGGACCTATGTGGACCCTGCAGAGTGGAACGACCTGATTTCAGACCCAAACGTGACTGTGATTGATACCCGCAATGAGTACGAGGTCAACATCGGCAGCTTCGAAGGTGCGATTAATCCGCACACGGAATCTTTCAGGGAGTTCCCTGACTACGTCAAAGAGTCCCTTGATCCTGGCAAACACAAAAAAGTTGCGATGTTCTGCACCGGCGGGATCCGCTGTGAAAAGTCCACGGCTTACCTGAAATCCCAGGGTTTTGATGAGGTTTATCACCTGAAAGGCGGTATCCTGAGGTACCTGGAGGAAGTTCCCGAGGATGAATCCCTGTGGCATGGGGAGTGTTTCGTGTTTGATGAGAGAGTGACAGTTAATCATCAGCTTGAACCAGGCCACTATGATCAATGCCATGCCTGCCGGATGCCCATTAATGAAACCGACAAGCAGAGTAATGCGTATGTAAAAGGTGTCAGCTGTCCCCATTGCATTGATCGCAAGACAGATGAAGACAGACAACGCTTCCGGGAAAGGCAGCGACAGATCCAGCTCGCGAAAGAACGCGGCGAGGATCACCTGGGTATGGATGCCCGCGATGCGCAGAAACACCGCGCGCAGTTAAAACAGAAAGCTCGGGAAGCCCAGCGCGAGCTCAGCAAAAACCAATAAAACGTTAAGGACTATTACGATGGCTCACGAACAACTGGGACTTACCAACGACGAACTGCTCAGCACAACACGCGCTGTGCGCAAGCGACTGGACTTTGATCGCCCACTCTCGATGGATGCGATCAAGGAATGTATGGAGCTGGCGGTGCAGGCGCCCACCGGCTCCAACTCCCAGGCATGGCAGTTTGTCTTTGTGACCGATGAGGAAAAACGCAAGAGGATCGGCGACCTCTATCGCCAGGCCTTCAGCATCTACAAAGACATGCCCCAGGCGATTCACAAGCTGCATATGGAAAGTGACGACAAGAACCTGACCGACAGTCAGACCCGATCAGCGTCTTCCGCTGATTACCTGGGAGAAAACATGGGTCGCGCGCCGGTTCTGTTTATTCCATGTATCGCTGGTCGAACAGACAACGAGGCAGGCATGAGTGTTCTCGCACAAACAGCAACCCTGGGCTCTATAATCCCCGCCGCCTGGAATTTCATGCTGGCAGCACGCGCCCGCGGAATTGGCTCAGCATGGACCACCCTGCACCTGATGCATGAAAAGGAAATCGCTGCACTCCTGGGCATACCCTATGAGGAGTACACCCAGGTGGCACTTATTCCGCTCGCGTACACCAAGGGCACTGACTTTAAACCGGCATACCGACCCCCAGTCGAAACGGTTATGCACGTCAACGAGTGGTAATCACTCCTCGCGCAGCAGGCGTGGAAGTAACCTGAAGACTTCCACGTTGCTGCCAAGCCCGACGTGGCTGCCAATTACCTCAAAATGTTCGATGTCCGCTGTCTCGTCATCGATACAGGCCTTCCACGAAACCACACCATCACTTTTACTGTAGATCGCCCGTACCGGCACCCTGATCGGAACGCGCGAGCGTTCTTCCGTCAGGCGGGACATCTGCTGCGACGTTAATCCGGTTTCATGCTGAACCCATCGCCCGATGGCTGAAGCAGCGATGCCACCACGGACCGGTGACCCAATCGTAACTACCCGGTCAATCTGACCTGGATTATCCCGCGCCAGTTCCCGGGAGATCATCCCGCCACGACTCCAACCCACCAATCGAACCTTGTGCCCCGTCTGGGTCGCCACATCACTGATCAGGTTCTGCAAAGTTGGCAGCATACTCAGCATAGGCCGACGATTGGCCCCAAGCCCCCAGGGTATGGCCTGGTAACCAATCTGGGTCAGGTAGTTCCGCAGGATTCTGGTTGATCGATCATCTGCCATGAAACCGGGCAGGACAATGACGGGCTCGCCCCTGCCCTTGCGGGCATTGAGTCGCAGCAGCGGCAGGGCCAGCATAAGACCACCGGCTTCAGCGACGACGCGCCCTTCCATCAGGGTAAGAAATGGATGCGGGGGCTTGATCTCACTCACAGCCGGAGCATTGCATATCAAATTCATCCTTGTAAAGTTGGGAGAACGAAGGTGACACCATGACGACACCATGAAAAAGTCAGATCGCCAGAACGACATCAGGGCGAGGTTCGCAGAGATTGCGGCGCTCCCTGATCAAGACATTCCACTGGACGAAGCTGCATTGCTGATCGCGGCGGAAGCCGAGGAAAGCGTGGATGTGGCCAGCTACCTGGGCGAACTGGACAAGCTTGCCATCGCTTTCCGACATGACCGGCGTTTCAATAGTGACTTTGGCATCCCGGTTCCTGCGCTGCTGCACTATATCCATACGGAGCTGGAGTTTAGCGGCAACATCAATGACTACTACGACCCGGCGAACAGCTACCTGCACCGGGTGATCGATCATCGAACCGGCATACCAATCAGCCTCGCACTGATTCACATTGCCATCGGCAATCGCCTGGACATACCGGTTGAAGGCATTTCCTTCCCGGGACACTTCCTCGTGAGATACGGAGGCGATAACGGCGCCATTGTAGATCCGTTTTCAGGGCGGGAGCTCAGCAAGGCTGACTGCCAGACCCTGCTACGACAAATTGCCGGGCCGCGAGCCACGCTGCGTGATGAATACTTCAATCCTGCATCCTCGCGCGACGTATTGATACGGATGCTCGACAATCTTAAGCAGATCTTCTGGCGTGAACGCTCATGGGACCAGAGCAAAGCCTGCATAGATCGCCAGCTACTGTTATTCCCGGACCAGGAGGAATTCAACATACAGCTGGGTGCGGTCTACGAGATGCAGGGCAACACCAGTCTCGCCCAGCATACCTATACGGAAGTATTGCGTGGCGCCTCAGATGAGCAGGTCAGGGAACTGGCTTCCAAACGCCTGCTGGCCATGGAAACCCGCTCAAAAACAGTCCACTAGGCGGCGGTCAACAGCTCTAGAGCCGCTTCCGCGCGGCGGGCAACCGAGGCTTTCTGCCTTTCCAGGTCCACGTCCCGATCTTCACCCATGGCACCGACCAGGTAGCGCTTGTAAACACCCTGGCCAATTGCCGCGAGACGCCAGTGAGAAAAAGCACGGTAGTAGTTGATGCCGGAGAGATCACGACCGGTTGTATTGGCGTATGTGTCAATGAACTCATCACGGGTAATGAATCCACCCACTGCCGTCGGTGACTGGTCACCTTCACCGGGTTCCAGCACTTCATCCATGGTAACCCAGTTGTTCAGGCAGTAGCCGACATCCGCCAGGGGGTCACCCAGCGTGCAGAGCTCCCAGTCGAGAATCGCTTTAACGTGCCCGTCAGCAACGATCATATTGCCGAGACGATAATCGCCATGAACAATCGTTGCGCCAATCTGTTCCGGCTTCCTTTCAGTCAGCAGGCGGCAGCTTTCTTCCATCGCTGGAATTTCATGGGTCTTTGACGCTTCCCACTGCTTGGTCCAGCGCTTGATCTGTCGATCGAGATAAGCTTCCTTGCGCCCCAGGTCACCAAGGCCCACGTCGTCCGGATCAATGGCATGCAGCTTACAAAGAATCTCAACCACATCACGGCCAATGGAAGGACGCTCGGATTCAGGCACATTCGCTGCGGTGATGGAATCGTTCAGCACCAGGCCATCAATAAATTCCATCACGTAGAAATCGGCTTCATTGACTGACTTGTCATGACACAGCCCGAAGTTCTGCGCCACAGGCACGTCGGAGTTCTTAAGAGCATCGATGATCTTGTGCTCGCGTCCCATGTCATGAGCCGATTCGAGCACATGCCCGAGTGGTGGTCGCCGCAGGACACATGCGCTGCCTGCACTGTCTTCACAACGGAAGGTCAGGTTGGAGTGACCACCGGCAATCAGTGAAAACTTCAGCGGTGGCGTCAGCCCTGGCACGTGTTCGCTGAGCCACTGCGTTACATTTTCTTCGTGAATACCTTCTACCACTATGCTGTTTCTCCTAGTGTCGCATCTTTAATTTCGCCGTAACTTTCCTGGAGGCACTGACCGAAGAACTCCGGATCAGGCATCATTTCCCGACAGGCATTGACGGTAACCGTAATGTGCCCGTTGTAGCTGAACACCGGGAAAAATATTCCCATGCCATCGTATAGCGGCCCCAGGCCAAGCTGGGTGACCAGTTTTGCACCGGAAGAAAACAGCGGGAACTGTGGACCCGGAACATTGGAAATCACACAGTTGAAAGGTGGTGACATGGATTCGGACAGGCCAAGCTGTGTATATAGTCTCGCCGCCATGGCCGCTGTTGTGGACGGGATAAAATGCTGAAAGTCCGTCATCAGTTTCGCGCCCACGGCGTTGGTCATCGCTTTCTGGGCAGCCGCATTTTCATGCACAGCCTTGATTCGTTCTATCGGATCAGCGACATCAGTTCCGATCTTGATGGTCATTGCGGCGACCTGGTTCCCCATGGTTTTTCGGCCTTCTTCCGGCCTGACCGAGATCGGCGCCATCGCGACCATGGACTCTGCCGGCAATTCGTTCTTGGACTCAAGATATTTTCTTAACGCACCACCACAGACGGAGACAATCACGTCATTAACTGTCGCATCTTCCACGGCTGACTTGATCGCGCGAACTTCCGCCAGGTCAAAGTTTCGCCCCTCAACTACCCTGTGAGCGGTAATCTTGTGATTGAAACGCGTCTTGGGAATGGCTGCGTTCATTTCGAATTCGCGGGACCATAGACCAGCCTGCAATCTTGAGAATGCCGGCATGGCACGGGTCATCACTTCAGCAAATCGCATGGGCTGCGTGAGGTTAGCCAGCTGGGCACGCGTGACCAGTTCCAGCGGATTCGGGACACTCTCACCTTTGTAAGGTGACGAGGGCGGTGGCGGCGCTTCCGGGTAAGGTTCCAGTGAATGGATGACTTCCGTGATATCCGCCCCCGAGACCCCATCAATGCAGGCATGGTGAATCTTGGAAATGATGGCGTAGGAACCCTCCGGCAGACCGGGGACAGAATCCAGGCCTTCGATAACGGTGAACTCCCATAGAGGTTTCGTCAGGTCCAGCGGTCTTGCGTGCAACCTCGCCGCCTGGATGCAGAGCTGTCGCCAGTCGCCGGGCTCGGGCAACCGGATGTGCCTCACGTGGTACTCGAGATCAAAATCCTTGTCATCGATCCGGTAGGGATGGTCAAGGTTGAATGGCACTTCAACCAATTTCTGGCGGAAAGTTTTCGCCAGGTGCAGTCGCTCTTCAACAAAAGCCAATATGTCTTTAAAACGCTGTTTTTCACCATTCACCGAAGAAGGGTCATAGATCATGATACCCCCTATATGCATGGGGCTGCTGGGTGTTTCAGCGTATAAAAAAGATGCGTCCTGGCCGGTCAGCTGTTCCACAGCGCAGTCTCCTGGCTTCTTGTTGATCTGGGCCTGAGGGTATCAATATTGTGATAACTTGTCGCTTTTATTCGGGAAGGAAAAATGAAAACGGTACGCTGCCACGAGATCTCTGACGACATCACCACAGTGACCCTGGATGAGATCGACCTGCCTGCTCCTGAACCGGGGGAGGTACAGGTGAAGATCATGGCGTGCGCCGTTAACTTTCCCGACATCCTGATGATCCAGGGCAAGTACCAGTTCGCCCCACCTTTACCTTTTGCGCCAGGCGGCGAGTTTGCCGGTGAAGTGGTGGCAGTTGGCAACGGTGTTACGGATTTCAAGGTCGGTGATCGGGTCAGTGGCGGTAATCGCTACGGCGGATTTGCGGGAGCAATCAATATTGATGCCGGGGCTCTGCGACCTGTCCCGGAAGGGGTTCCCTTTGAGAAAGCAGCCTCCTACAGCACTGCCTACCTGACCGCCTATGTCGCCTTGAAGATTCGCGGTTCCCTGCAACCCGGTGAAACGCTGCTGGTCCACGGGGCAACGGGTGGCGTGGGGCTGGCTGCTGTGGACCTGGGTAAGTTCATGGGTGCAAACGTCATAGCCACCGGTGGCACTGACGAGAAGCTGGCGGTCGTAAAAAAGCGCGGTGCCGATCACATCATCAACTACACGCAACCGGATGGTTCACTTGGTGGTTTCAGGGAGAAGGTCAAGCAACTGACCGACGGTAATGGCGCCGATGTGATCTATGACCCGGTAGGTGGCAGCGTGTTCGATGAAAGCATGCGCTGCATCAACTGGAACGGCCGAATCCTGACTATCGGCTTTACATCGGGGGTATGGCCAAAAGCCGCTGTGAATCACATTCTGATCAAGCAGATCAGCGTGATCGGTGTTCGCGCAGGCGAGATCGGTCGGCGCGACCCCGAACTTGGCAGGCGGACCCGGGACGCTGTCTACCAGCTTCTGGCCGAGGGTTCGATTGATCCCTATATCTGCGCGTCATTTCCGCTGGAACAATCCGTCAATGCCATGAAAATGCTGGTGGACCGCAAGGTGGTCGGCAAGGTTGTCGTTACTGCAAATGGCTATGAACCCTGACCCGTAAACACTGCGCCCTGCTCGATCAAGGCCGCGATTTCCTCGTCTGAGAAACCGTGCTCGGTGAGTACAACTTTCGTGTGTTCCCCGTAGCCTGGCGGATCACCCGCGCTGCGGCAGGCTTCCCCTGAAATCCTGATCGGGTTGGCTATTGTCCATTCAAAGTTGGGATCTTCCGATTCGGTTTTAACCAGGACGCCGTTTTCAACCAGGTGCGCATCCTGCACCACGTCAGTCAGCCCTTCGACCACGCCGAACGTCAGGTGATACTCATCCAGCGCGAGGCAGACTTCTTCCAGGGTCATGCTGCTGAACACGGACGCGAACATGTCACGTGCATCATCCCGGTTCTTCATCAGGGACCGAACGTCAGAGAAACGGTCGTCCTCCAGCCAATCCGGATGTTTCATGGCGTTGGCAAACTCTGGCCATTCCTTGACGGGGTTGGTAAACACGAGGATGACAAAGCGGTGATCGCGGGTTTCATAGACACTGGCAAGTGGGCTGCGGGAACTTTTCTGCAACAGTTCACCGAGATCAAAACCGGAGATCGCACCCTGCAGCTGCATGCCATTGGTCCAGGCACCGGTTCCAATCAGGGACGTCTCAACAAAGCTGCCTTCCCCTTCTTTTTCACGTTTGAACAGGGCCATCATCACACCGGCGAAGAGTGACATTGCCGTTGTATGGTCGCCAACTCCACCGGGGGGAAACACCGGCGCGCTGTCTTTCGGCTTCATCATCTGCATGATGCCGGTCCGGGCAAAAAAGGCGGTAGAATCGTATCCGCGGCGCAGGCGGTCCGGACCGACATTACCGTAGCCCGTGAGCTGGGCCAGGATGAGCTTCGGAAACTTTTCGTGCAGGGTTTCCCAGGAAATGCCGTATTTTTCCAGCTGGTCATTACGGAAGTTGGTGACCAGGACATCTGCATCCTCCAGCAGGCGGAGCAGCACACCCAGCCCGTCAGGCTTGCGAACATCCACACTGATGCCGAGTTTATTCCGGCTGGTTAGCTGCCAGTTGTAGTCACTTTCCCACTGGCCATGCAGGCGACGATAGCCATCGCCACCGGGCGGTTCGATCTTGATGACTTCCGCGCCATAGTCGCCCATCAGGGTAGCGGCACCGGGACCGGCGAGAAAGCTCGCCAGATCAATAACCTTTATTCCTTCCAATAGATAGGTCACAAATTTTCCCTCCGCCATTTGCAACACAACCGCAGAATCCATATCTTACCGAATCTTTGCAGTGACGGAGCAACACCTTATGTACGACGCCTACAAGAAGGTCTGGGATCAACTGACCTCCAGGGGCCAGCAGTTTGAAGTTGGTGAAATCGAAGTACGCGGTAATCCCATGCGCGTTTACACCAATGCTCCGCCCAGCCTGCGGGAAATCTGGCAGGCATCTGTCGCTTTTGCTGAACGGGATTACCTGGTTTACAGGGAAGAACGCTGGGCCTACGCAGACGCACACCAGGAGGTAGCTTCCATCGCCAACTGGCTGTTCGCCAACGGTGTGCAGCAGGGTGACCGTGTCGCCATCGCTGCCAGGAACTACCCGGAGTGGCTGCTTGCATACTGGGCCTGCGTATCAACCGGTATTACCGCCGTTGGCGTTAACGCCTGGTGGGTAGAAGACGAACTGGAATACGGCCTCAACGACTCCCAGCCTAAAGTAATTTTTTGTGACCAGGAACGGCTGGACCGATTCGAACACCTTCGCAGCAAGTTCCCTGATATGAAAGTGGTGGGCATTCGCCTCGTCAGCTCGGCTGAGAATGCCATCGACTACGCTGACGTAAAGGCAACCGGTGGTGAGCTGCCCGATGTAACGGTAGACCCGGACAGCGATGCCTGTATTTTCTATACGTCCGGCACCACAGGGTTTCCGAAAGGCGCCCAGCTGACACAACGCGGCTGCGTACACAACATTATGAACCTGGCTTTTGCCAGCACTGTCACTGCTCATGCAACTGCCCTTCACCAGGGCGTTGAACCACCGAACCCGGAAGACGCACCCATTGGGTCCGCGCTGGTCACAACACCACTGTTTCACGTCACAGCAAACAATTGTGTTGCCCACGGCACTACTTTGACCGGCGGCAAGTTGACCTTTATGTATCGGTGGGATCCTCTTGAGGCCCTGCAACTGATTGAAGCGGAAAAAGTGACTTCCATGACCGGCGTCCCTGTCATGGCACGGGAAGTGATCAGTCATCCTGATTTCGACAAGTATGACACCTCAACACTGCTCACCCTGGGCGGCGGCGGCGCGCAGTTGCTGCCAGACCTGGTGAAGAAAATCGACGATGCCGTTGAGGCACGCCCGAACACGGGTTACGGCATGACGGAAACCAGCGGAATCATCACCTCTATCTCTGGTGATTATTTTGTCGACAAACCGGCGAGCTGCGGACCAGCAATGCCTGTGTTTGAAGCCAAGGTCGTCGATGGTAACGGCAATGCGCTGGCGACCGGTCAGGCGGGTGAACTCTGGGTGCGCGGCGCACCTGTCATCAAGGGTTACATAAATCGTGAGGAAGCGACCGCAGAAACCATCACCGATGGCTGGATGCATACTGGTGATGTGGCCACCATCGATGAAGATGGGTTCATCTTCATCGTTGACCGTGTAAAAGACATGGTGCTGCGCGGTGGTGAAAACATTTACTGTTCAGAGGTTGAAACCACCTTGCATCGTATCGACGACATTGCGGAATGCTCCGTTTTCGGTGTGCCGGATGATCGCCTGGGTGAAGAGGTGGGCGTTTCCATCTACTTAAGGGAAGGTTCCAGCCTCGGCGCGGATGAGATCCGTGCTTTCTGCCTCGAGCACATGGCCAGGCACAAGGTGCCTCGCTACATGTGGTTCAGCAAGGAGCCCCTGCCGCGCAATGCCAACGGCAAGTTCCTGAAACGGGAACTCCGCGACACCCTGGACCTGGCAGACGCCGTCTAACTATCTTTTCACAACCGGGGACGGCCTCCAGCGGGGACAGTTTACTTCGCACCAGAATTGGGGACAGTTTACTTTCCCCCTGACAATGAACCGAGCAGGTGGTCCAGCAGCCCCAGGCCACCTGCGCCAAGATCGGTTTTGAGTTCCAACTGAACGGCCTGCCAGAGCGGCTCTGCCTGTTTGAAGGCTGAAAGCCCCCCAGGCGTCACATTGATAGTCCGGGTGCGTGCATCTTTACCAACACTCACGGACACCAGCCCCATTCTCTCCATCACCTTGATGTTTCTGCCCAGCGTGCTGCGGTCCAAACCACTGGCTTCCGCCAGATCTTTCACGGTTGGTTGCTCTGCGGTCAGCAGCTGACGCAACTGGGCGAACTGGGTGATGGATAATCCCGACGGGGCAAGGGCCTCGTCATACCGCTTTGTGAGCTGGTGGGCGACCGAACGCAGATTCATACAAAGGCAGGATTCATGGGCGTTTGCGGAGGTTTCAGACATTTGCGGGTATATACCTTTATATGATGATCTATAAGTTTGTCGGGACCGGCGTCGAGGACACGGCTTCTTGAATATGCAAGCATATACCCCTATTGCTATAAAAGAAACATGTATATACCTGTAATTTGACGGAAGATGATCAAAATCGCCAAAATGGTTGCGCTGCGCAAGCAGCACGTCCACCATTCGGCATTGCGTTGTAAACCAGGAATACAGTTATGAGCGAACAACCAGCCGCCGCAGAAAAACGGGCAACTTTCCGCCGTTTTGACGAATGCACGAAGGAAGATATGAAAATCATCGGGCAACACATCAGACCCTATGCTGAGGAGCTTCCTGACCGGGTGCTGGAACACCTGAAACTGCTGGATGGTGATTGCGGCGGATTCAACGTCGATCGCCTGGAACACAGTCTCCAGACAGCAACCCGCGCACATCGCGACGGGCGCGATGAAGAGTACGTCGTTTGCTGCCTGCTTCATGACATTGGCGATACCCTGGGTGTCTACGATCACGGAGCCGTGGCGGCAGCGATCCTGAAGCCATTTGTTTCAGAAGCCAACCACTGGATGCTGGAGAACCACACCGTGTTCCAGGGCTATTACTACTTTGAGCATGTTGGCGGCGACAAAAACGCTCGTGACGCACACAAGGACAATCCACACTACGAGCACACAAAAGAGTTCATCGAAAAGTACGACATGCCTGCTTTCGATGAAAACTACGACACCATGCCACTGTCAGAATTCGAACCCATGGTGCGACGGGTGATGACAAAAAAATTCGGCTAAGCCATTTCAACGCGAGATGACTGAATAACATGGCAGACCCGGGCCACTACGACGTGGCCATCATCGGTGCCGGCATCGTCGGCTGTTCAACCGCCTTTGCGCTGGCCAAGCGGGGTTTCAAGACCCTGAACCTGGATGCCCTGCCCTCCGCCGGATACGGCTCCACCAGCGCTTCTTCCGCCATTATTCGGCCCATGTACACCCACGAGGTGTCTGCGTGTATTTCCCATGAGTGCCGATTCATCTGGCAGCGATGGCCGGATTTCGTTGGGCTTGCTTCGAGTGAACCACTTGCCCGCTACGACGAGTGTGGCGGTTTAATGCTCCTCCGTGAGGGGGAACTCGAAGGCAAGCAGCCCATGATGAATGCCATGGCCTCCGCCGGCGTAACCTTCGAGGTGGTCGGTGGCGAGGAACTGCGCAGGCGTTTTCCGGATATTTCCCTTGATGGCTATGGTCCACCGCGCGCCTATGACGACCCGGCTTTCGGTTCGCCTTCATCAGGTGCCATAGAACACGCGATCGTTGTGAATGAAGCCGGTTACGTGAACGACCCGCAACTGGCAGCAAGAAATCTTTTCTTCGCAGCGCAGAATCATGGTGCCTCATTCCAGTTCAACACTGCCGTGCAAAGCATCGACCAGGAAGAAGGTTGCCTCAGGTTGATGACCAGCCAGGGTCAAGTTATCGCTGACAAAGTCGTGAACGCAGCTGGACCACACTCTTCGAAAGTCAACACAATCGCTGGTATCGATCTCAACATAGGGCTGCGCGCACTGCGCCACGAGGTGGCTTACCTTTCACACAAGATCGCGCATTTTGAGAAAGGTCCCTGCCTTATCGTCGACGTGGATGCGGGGGTTTATCAGCGACCAGACGGTGATGACATGCTGATCGGTACAACCGACCCCGCCTGCGATGATGAAGACGTCATCGACCCCGACGACGTCAACATGAACCTGACTGATCACTGGACCCGGCAGGCCATGCGAGCGGCACAGCGCTTTCCCCAGTACCAGATCCCCAACCAGGCTAAAGGCACGGTGGGTGTTTACGATGTTTCAACAGACTGGATACCGATTTACGACAAAACTGACGTGCATAACTTTTTTGTGGCGATCGGCACCAGCGGCAATCAGTTCAAGAACGGACCGCTGATTGGAGAGATCATGGCGGAAGTCATGACCGCGCCAGATCACGACCACGCACCAGCACAGCTCGCTTTGACGCACATTAACAAACGCATCGACCTGGGTTTTTACTCACGCAACCGCACAATCCAGGAGACACGGGGCGTGATGGCATAGGGTATAAGCAGGTACACTGATCCCATGAAAGTCCAAACACAGGTCCCTGAACACCTGGGCGCAAAGGCCAACGCCGCACTGGCCTGGTTCTCAAGTCACAAGAGTGCTGAGTTCAAGATTACCGGCATTATCGAAGAGGAACCCGGCGCGCTATCGGGCCCCAACGATGACCTGCAGCTGATTCTTTGCGGCACACTCGATGGTCAGGACGTCTGTCTGCGCGAGGCATTCAGGGTGACAAACGATCACCAGGTCACCTACATGCCCGAGGAAGACATCGTTACAGGGTCGCCCGCTCCGGAGCTGGACCCACCGGAAGGCAAACGTAAAGGATGGCTCAACCGGGTACTGGCTGATTCTGAATTTGTCGTCCTGCTGTTTTATCGCGGCCTCTGGTGATCTCCCTGCCGCGAAGAATTACGCGGCTATGGCGGGGCAGGTGTCTCGCAACGCATCAGGGAAGCCGGTGGTGAGGTCATTGCCGTAACGAGTGAACCACAGACACTGGCGAGCCATGCTGAACGTGACTGGGAAACCGGGATGCGCCATATCGGCGACCCACACCAGGAAATCCTTTCCGAATGCCGCGAGCGCGACTGGATAGACCTGTTTACCACCCATTGGGATATGGAACTGGTACAGGGCGGAGATACCTGGATGTCACACCCGAAAGGTCACTTCCAGCCAGGTGTTCTGGTCATGCGCAAGGATGGCACTGTGCTTTATCGCTGGCAGAGCAGACCCAGTCGTAAAAATGTTGGTGGCGCAGTGTCCCGGCCCACACCAGAGTATGTATGGCAGAAAATCGAAAGCGCACTGGCAACACCACCGACAAGCCATGCCGACTATGACGAATCGCCGGACATGGATGTTGAACCCGTGTTCTGGCCACTCTTTGTCATGGTGTTGATCGCCAACGGCTGGTTTATCCGTCCACGCGTGTTCAACATGCAGGTCGGCGACGACAACAGGATCAAGAACAATGTCGGGAAGCGGCAGAAAGCCGCCTTAAGACGACTGCCGTTTTTCTTTGGCTTCTGGATCCTGCTGTTTGCGCTCGTGCCGCTTCCGGTTTCTGCAGGCCTTCTGACATTGTGGGTCGCATGGATTACTCCCGGTGTCATCAGGGTACACCACAGCTTCCGGTCCATATGAGCACCGAAAGGCTCTCCCTGCTGATCGAACTCCATGACCATCCCGGGGCACTGCACGACCTGCTCGGTCCTTTCCTGGAGCACAATATCGATCTCACGCACATCGAATCCCGACCTACCCAGGGTGGTGATATGAGCTTCTATGTCGACTTTATCGGCCAGCGAGATGATCCGGAAATTGCGTCCTTACTGAAAGAACTCCAGGCCAGTGTCAGCAGCCTCACCATCCTGGACGAACGCACGGTGCCATGGTTTCCGCGCCATATCTGGGAACTTGACCAGATTGCCAACCGGACACTGGATGCCGGCGCCGAGCTTGAAGCAGACCATCCCGGGTTTTCTGACCCCGATTATCGCGAGCAGCGTGCACGTATCGACCAGATTGCTCGCGACTACCGGCACGGCCAAACTATTCCAAGGATCGAATACTCAGCTGAAGAAGCAAATACCTGGCGCGTCGTCTTTGAAACACTGCGTGAACAACATCACCATTTTGCCTGCCAGGAATACCAGCAGATCATGGCTGAACTGGAAGGGCTCGATCTTTACCGCACGGATCAAGTGCCCCAGGCACAGGACATATCTGACTTTCTGCGATCCAGGACGGGGTTCCAACTGAGACCCGTGGCTGGCCTGCTCAACTCAAGAGATTTTCTGAACGGCCTGGCCTTCCGCGTGTTTTTCTCAACACAGTACCTCAGGCATCACTCCCGCCCCACTTACACCCCGGAGCCTGACGTCTGCCATGAACTGATTGGACACGCACCCATGTTCGCGGACCCCGCATTTGCAGATTTCTCACAGGAGATCGGCCTGGCAAGTCTTGGCGCCTCCGATGCCGAAATCGAACGCCTGGCACGTTGTTACTGGCATTCAGTCGAGTTTGGCGTCATTCGTACCAACAAGGGTATTAAGGCTTACGGAGCAGGATTGCTGTCGAGTTCAGGGGAGCTGGAATACGCCTGCGCAGATTACCGACCGGCTGGCGACAGTGAGACCAGGCCAGAGATCCGTGACTGGATTCCGGAAGCAGCCGCAGAGCAGGACTTCCCGATCACCGAATACCAGCCTGTCTATTTCGCCGCGCAGTCACTCAACCAGGCAAGACAGTCCATGAGGGAACATTGCCGGAACCTGCCGAGGATGTTCTACGCGAGGTACGTAGAGGCCACGCAGTCCATATGGGTGGACCGCGCCGTCCGTCTTTCCTAGATAATTCTTCCCGGATTGAGAAGGTGCTGCGGATCAAGCACCTGCTTGATTGAACGCATAAGTGCAAGCTCATCCTCTGAGCGATTCTGACTTAACCAGGCTTTCTTGTTTAACCCGATGCCATGCTCCGCAGATACGGAGCCATCGAAAGGTACCAACGCACTGTAGACAATCTGATCTGCCGACGCATGGTGCGCCTCATCGACGTAAGGCCCCGCAAAGATATGCAGGTTACCATCGGCGATGTGACCAAACAGGACCGGATGACAGCCAGGTAATTCTGCCTTGAACCGTTCCTTAAGCACTTCCGCATACTCGTTCATGGCACCGAGGGGCAGACTCACGTCATAGAGATAGGCGGGAAGCAGCGCATCAAATTCTTCGCGCACCATCCAGATCTCCCGCCGCTCTCGTTCCGATGAAGCAAGCACTGCATCCAGAATTTGACCGCCCTCCATGATCCCGGACAACAGCCCTTCGAATCGGAGTCTGTCCGATTCATCGTCGAACCCTTCTGCCTCAATGATAATGTAGAAGGGATAATCCCGCGCAAGCGGCGCGCGATGTTTTCCTTCTCCTGTGACGCCAACATAGTAGTTGTTCCACATCACCTCAAACGCACTGAGGGTTCCAGAAAGTTGTGCGCGAAACTGGTTCAGCACGGAAGACACCGCTTTAAAGGAATCAACGGCCACAATCGCTGTCTGACAGCTGGTGGGCAGCGGAAACAGGCGAACCATGACTTTCGTTATGACACCAAGCGTTCCCTCGCTGCCAATAAAAAGTTGCTTCAGGTCATAGCCGGTATTGTTCTTTAACATCGGATACATGGAGGACAACACCGTGCCGTCCATCAGTACAACCTCCAGGCCGAGCACCAGATTGCGGACCATGCCGTAGCGCAGAACGTTGATACCACCCGCATTAGTCGCAACGTTGCCGCCGATCATGCAGCTGCCCCTTGCACCCAGGTCCAGGGGAAACAACAGGCCCTCGTCAGCCAGTGTTTCCTGGAGGTTCTGCAGAATGACCCCCGCTTCAACGGTGGCCACCATTTCGTTCTGATCAACATGGATAATCCGGTTCATTCGCTCCAGGGAAATCACAACATCTTTCAGTGACGGATCCGCACCTTCACAGACGCCCGTGCCACCGGATTGAATGACCACCGACTGACCCTGCTGATGGCAGAAAGACAAAACCTGGCTGACTTCCTCCGTTGAAGCAGGCTTAACAATAGCGATCGTCTGTATCGGGGATGCATTCCAGTAGGACGTCGCACGATCTGCAATTGCTTCACCGGAAAGCACATGGGGGTCGCCAACAATACTGGCGAGTTGTGTCATCAAGGCAGACATATCAACTTCGGGTTAGGATAAGGCCACATCATCTTGAAGGAGTTCCGCGTGGACTTCCACTACGACCGGATTTCCCTGCCTCATCGCCAAAACCTCAGTGACGATGAGTCTCTGACGGAGGCTACCGCTTACTATCAGTTCATAAAGCAGCGGCACACGATCCGGGATTTCACTGATCGACCTGTTTCAAGAGACGTCATCGAAACCTGCCTGCGCGCTGCGGGTACGGCAGCTAGCGGCGCCAACCATCAACCCTGGCACTTTGCCTGTGTCAGCGACCCTGATACCAAGAAAAAAATCAGGGAGGCGGCAGAAGCTGAAGAAAGAGAATTCTATGGCGGCAAAGCTGGCGACGAATGGCTGGATGATCTGAGCAAACTCGGCACCGACGCAAACAAGCCGTTCCTGGAAACCGCACCCTGGCTGATCGCGATCTTCGTGCAGCACTACGGCAGAGACCATGAAGGCAATAAAACCAAGAACTACTACACGTCGGAGTCTGTCGGCATCGCAACAGGCTTCCTGATCAACGCCCTGCACCGGGCGGGCCTGGCAACGCTGACACACACACCCAATCCCATGAGGTTTCTGAATAACATCCTGGAGCGCCCCGCTTCAGAGAGGCCGTACATCCTGCTGGTGGTTGGCCACGCAGCAGAGAACGCAAAGATTCCCCGGGCCGCCACGATCAAGAAACCGCTGGAGGAAATTGCGAGCTTTATTGTCTAAACGGCAATGCTATCGAGAAAAACCAAAGACACTTTACCTGGAATGAGCAAATGCATCCGCTAATGCGGATGCCATGTCATCCACCGCGTTTTTCGCCGCGGTGACCACCCCGGTCTGCAGGATGAAGTTGTGCATCAGGCCTTCGTAGCAACGATAGCTGACCTCAACACCTGCGGCTTTGAGGAGATCACCGTAAGCCTTACCCTCGTCACGTAGCGGGTCATATTGCGCTGTCACGATATGCGCACGTGGCGCTCCTTCGAAGCCGGGCGCCTTCGCCGGATTCAGGCGTGGATCATTGTCATCGGTGTCGAGCCCACCCAGGTAACCCTCGAAAAAGTAGTCCAGCACCTTCTTGTCCAGCGTAATGCCACCCTGAAGTTCACGCCGGGACTCCGTCTCCACGGTGCCGTCTGTTGCAGGATAGATCAGCAGCTGCATGGCAAACGGGTTAGCACCTTGCGCCGCAAAGTGATTGGATACGATGGCTGACAGATTGCCTCCGGCACTGTCACCACCCACCGCCATGCTAGAAGCATCCATGCCGTAGTCCGCCGCGTTCTGCGTAATGTGCGTCGCTGCAGCAATAGCATCGTCAACCGTGGCCGGGAACTTGTTCTCCGGCGCTAGCCGGTAATCGAGCGCAATCACACGACAGCGAGCTCCATTGGCCAGTTGTCGGCAGACACTGTCGTGGGTATCAAGCCCCGATCATAAATCCACCGCCGTGAATAAAAATAAGCCCTGGCAAAGTTTCGTCTCCCGCCCCTTCGGGAACATACAACCTCGCGCCAATTGGCCCCTCAGCACCCGGCACCTCAAGATCTGAGATGCTGTCACACTGGATGTCAGCCAATGACTGGGCCTGACTGACCATGACTTAGCCAGCACGGAACAATTCGATAGGCAGTTCCGTGACATCCGGCGGATTCGGGTTTGCCGCTGCAACAGCGTCAACAACAGCTTTCAGTTCGGGGTCGAGATTGATTTCCAAGTTGCTCTCCAGATTGGCAAAACGCAACATCCTAACAGAAGAGTGTTAGTCTGATGACTCCAGAGGAGAGCAAAAGAAATGAGCGACGACGAGTTAATGCACCCTATTGGTGAAGACAGGGCCTGGAGCGAAAGCTATTACTTCAACTTTGTTGACCCGACCACGGGTATCGGCATGTTCACCCGGATGGGTTTTCGTCCGAACAACGGCTGGGCTGATGCACTTCATGTCGTTTACCTGGGCGGCAAACGTGTGGCATTTACCTACGGCCGGAGGGACATCGGCACTAACTTGTCTGAATACGATGGAGACCTCACCGCGGGTGATCTCACCCTGACGTGCGAGGCACCACACAAGCAGTGGCGTATTCATTACGACGGCCCAGCGCAGGATATCGAGAATGCCGAGATCCTGCTGATGCGCAGCAAGGAAAGACCCGCTGGCTGGTTCAGCCCTGAAGCCCTGCACATGGACCTCACGTTCGATTGCCTGACAGACCCCCACTACGCGGCCAGTGGCGAGCGAGGCCATTTTGAACAGTCCGGCCAGGTCGCGGGCTCCATCAGCATCGGCAACGAGAAGTTTTCAGTGAACGGCTATGGTGTTCGGGACAAGTCCTGGGGGCCACGCGACTGGGGCGCAGGAAGTGCTTCCGGCGATAAAAATGAGCAAGCCACAGACAATGGACCCGCGCCATTTGTTAACTGGTTCTCCATGAACTTCGGCGACCATGCCGCACTGGGCGGGTCCTGTTTTCGCCACAAGGATGGTGTCATGCGTGGTGAAGGCTGGATCCAGCGGGATGGGCAATCCATGGCGTTAAAGAACGTATCGATTTCCACCGACTACGAACCTGATTCAATTGTTCACAAATCAGTGGTACTGACCGGTGAAGTCGAGGGCGGCGAGAAGCTGGAGATTACCGGCAGAGTCACCTGTGTCTGTCCGACCAAGATACCCATGCCTGGCGGTGCCACTTTTGTGAACGAAGGGCTTGCGGAATTCAACTGGGGCGACAGGAAAGGTTACGGCATCGCCGAGCACTGGCACGCGGTCAGCCTGTAGTTACTTCGGTAACCCCGTATGCTGGGTACGGAAAGTTTTGCGCTTTGACAGGTGCGGTTTGGAGAACTGCGTGCGCGGCACCAGGTGCACTTTGCCGTTGCCGATCAGGTCATTACGACCCATCTTGCGCAGCGCCTCACGAAGCATCGGCCAGTTGTCGGGATCATGATACCGGAGAAAAGCTTTGTGCAGCCGACGCTGCCTTGCCTTGCGCACAATGTTGACCCGCTCCGAACCGCGGCCGACTCGCTTAAGCGGATTCCTCTCGGAATGGTACATCGCCGTCGCCGTCGCCATCGGTGACGGATAAAAGTTCTGGACCTGGTCGGCCCGAAAGCCGTTGTCCTTCAGCCACTTCGCCAGGTTCAACATGTCTTCATCAGTGGTACCCGGGTGTCCGGCAATGAAATAGGGAATCAGGTACTGCTTCTTGCCCGCCTCGCTGGAGTACTTGTCGAACATCGCCTTGAACCGGTCGTAGGTGCCGATGCCCGGTTTCATCATCTTGGTCAGTGGGCCTTTTTCAGTGTGTTCCGGTGCAATCTTCAGGTAACCGCCCACATGTTCAGTGACCAGTTCCTTGACGTACTCGGGTGTTTCCACGGCAAGGTCGTAACGCAGGCCCGAAGCTATCAGGATTTTTTTTACACCCTCAACATCCCGCGCCTTTCGATACAACTCAATGAGTGGAGTCTGGTCGGTATCAAGATTCTTGCAGATGTTTGGGTAAACACAGGAAGGCCGTTTACAGCTCTCCTCGATCTTCTTGTCCTTGCAGTTGAGCCGCCACATGTTTGCCGTTGGCCCGCCCAGGTCAGAAATCACACCGGTGAATGCCGGCGACTTGTCACGAATCTCCCCTATCTCGTTCAGGATGGAAGCTTCCGAGCGGCTCTGGATAATCCGGCCTTCATGCTCCGTGATGGAGCAGAAAGTGCAGCCACCAAAACAGCCGCGCATGATGTTCACCGAGTGTCGAATCATTTCGTAGGCCGGCAGGTGAGCGTCACCATAAGATGGATGCGGCACTCGCTGGTAGGGTTGCTCGAATACCCAATCCAGCTCTTCAGTGGTCAGGGGAACCGGTGGTGGATTCAGCCAGACAATCTTGTCTCCATGTTCCTGGGCCAGTGCCTTGGCGTTACCCGGGTTGGTTTCACGATGCAGGATGCGTGATGCATGCGCGTAGAGAACCTTGTCGTCACGGACTGCTTCAAAGCTTGGCAGGCGAACAAACTCTGGTCCATCATCCGGTAGCTTAATTTCCTGCGTGTCACGTTCTTCCGGCAACTGGCTTTCATCCACGCAACGCCAACCCGGTAAAGGGGCATCGGTGATAAATGCTGTACCACGAACATCCCGGACCTGCGCGATGGTTTCCCCCTCTGCAAGACGATGGGTCACTTCAACAATAGCCCGTTCGGCATTGCCGTAGAGCAGCAGGTCCGCCCGGCTGTCCAGCAGGATCGAACGCCGTACCTTTTCACTCCAGTAATCAAAATGAGCAATACGCCGCAGGCTGGCCTCGATACTGCCGATAACAATCGGCACATCACTGAACGCCTGTTTCACAAGCTGCGAATACACAATCACCGAGCGGTCCGGACGCTTGCCGCCGATATTGCCTGGCGTATAGGCATCGTCCTGGCGGATTTTTTTATCCGCGGTGTAGCGGTTGATCATGGAATCCATGTTGCCGGCTGCCACACCGAAGTACAGGTTGGGCCTGCCGAGGCGCTCAATATCACGGGTATCCTGCCAGTTGGGCTGGGCGATGATACCCACCCTGAAACCCTGGGCTTCAAGAACCCGGCCAATAACGGCCATGCCAAAGCTGGGGTGATCCACATAGGCATCGCCGGTGACAATAATCACATCGCACGAATCCCAGCCGAGTGCATCCATCTCCGCACGGGTGGTTGGCAGGAAAGGCGCGACACCGAAGCATTCCGCCCAATAGGGCCGATAGTCTGTGAGAGATTTGTTTGGGGCAAGTTTCATGGCGCGCATGTTAACAGACTCGATGGCATGGTATCCTTGCGGCCTTTCCAGGCCCGGCGACGCCAGTCACTGTTCTGGGCCACAAGTAGCTGAAAGATAAGGGTATTTTTAGATGTTGAAGAACAAGAAACTGGCGGCATGGCTGGACGAAATGAAAACGCTGTGCAAGCCGGAAGACGTCGTAATCTGCGACGGCTCCCCGGAAGAATACGATCGTATGTGGGAGCTACTGGTCGATGCAGGCGTTGCCAAAAAACTGAACGAAGCAAAACGACCCAACAGCTACCTGGTCAGATCAGACCCCGCTGATGTCGCCCGTGTCGAAAGCCGAACCTACATCTGTTCGGACACAGAGGCAGAAGCCGGTCCCACCAACAACTGGATCGCCCCCGATGAAATGCGCGAAACCCTGCACGGCCTGTTTGATGGCTGCATGCAGGGTCGCACCATGTATGTGATTCCCTTCTCCATGGGTCCTGTGGGTTCACCGATCGCGCATATCGGTGTGGAGATTTCGGATTCCCCCTATGTCGTGACCAACATGCACATCATGACCCGTGTCGGCCAGGCTGTGCTGGATGAACTCGGTGAAGACGGCGATTTCGTACCCTGCATACACTCGGTCGGCATGCCGCTGGATGATGAAACCGTGGACGTTCCCTGGCCCTGTAACCCACAGAATCTGTATATCGCTCATTTCCCGAAAACGCGTGAAATCTGGTCGTTTGGTTCCGGCTATGGCGGCAACGCCCTTCTGGGCAAGAAGTGTTTCGCGCTGCGCATCGCTTCAGCCATGGCCCACGATGAAGGCTGGCTCGCCGAGCATATGCTGATCCTGAAGCTCACCAACCCGGAGGGTGAATCCAAATACATTGCCGGTGCCTTCCCAAGCGCCTGCGGCAAAACCAACCTCGCCATGCTGATTCCAACCATCCCTGGCTGGAAGGTTGAAACGGTAGGTGACGACATCTGCTGGATGAAATTTGGTGATGATGGCCAGCTCTATGCCATAAACCCAGAGGCAGGCTTCTTCGGCGTGGCGCCTGGCACGGGCATGGATTCGAACGCAAACGCGATGAATACGCTGACCGGCAATTGCATCTTTACCAACGTTGCTGAAACCGACGATGGTGATGTCTGGTGGGAAGGCATGACTGAAGTGCCACCCTCACACCTCGTTGACTGGACAGGCCGCGAGTGGAATCCGAACATGGATCGCCCCGCTGCCCACCCAAACGCACGTTTTACGGTTTCTGCTGCACAGTGCCCGGCAATTGCTGAGGAATGGGAAGACCTGAAGGGTGTGCCCATCAGCGCGATTCTCTTCGGCGGCAGGCGCGCCAGCGTGGTACCGCTGGTGAACGAGGCACAGAACTGGCAACAGGGAACTTTCTTTGGCTCCATCATCGCTTCCGAGAAAACGGCTGCGGCCGCTGGCAAGATTGGCGAACTCCGCCGGGATCCCATGGCCATGCTGCCATTCTGCGGATACAACATGGCTGACTACTGGGGCCACTGGATCAACGTGGGCAAGAAAGAAGGTGTACAACTGCCGCGCATTTACTACGTAAACTGGTTCCGCAAAGACGACGACGGTCGATTCATGTGGCCCGGTTTCGGTGAAAACTCGCGCATCCTTAAATGGATCTTCGAGCGCTGCGCCGGTACCGCGGATGCTGTGGAAACACCCATTGGCAACCTCCCGGGCATTAACGGCCTAGATTTCAGTGGGCTTGATATCTCCGATGATGAAATCGCCACCCTGCTGCGTGTCGAGATCGATGGCTGGCTGTCAGAGATTCCTCTCATCGAGGAGTACTACAATAGTTTCGAGGGCAATGTTCCCCAGGAACTGTTTGATGAACTCGCTGCCCTGAAGCAGCGTCTTGAAGAGGCCAAACAGGAGGCCGCCTGATATGAGTGTATTCGATCGTTATAGTCTGGAAGGTCACGTCGCTGTTGTTACTGGTGCAGGACGCGGAATTGGCGAAGGGATAGCGGTCGATTTCGCCCAAGCCGGCGCAAAAGTTGTTGTCGCTGCAAGGCGCACCGAGGAAATCGAGGAAGTTGCGCAAAAAATTATAGATAACGGTGGTGACGCCATCGCGGTTACGACAGATGTGACTGACGACGACGCCATGGCGGCACTGGCCAAAGCTGCAGTTGATAAATTCGGCAAGCTGACTGACTGGGTCAACAACGCTGGCGGTTCCACCTACCGCGCCTCGATCCTGGAGATGCCACGGGAAGAATGGGACAGGACCATCGCCCTGAATCTTACATCCATCTATGTTGGCTGCGTCACAGCGGCACGGAACATGGAAAAGGGTTCCATCATCAACATTACATCCGGCGCAGGAACCGGTCCGGTTCCTGGAAGTGCACACTATGGCGCGGCCAAGGCTGGCACCAACTCACTGACCTGGACCTTTGCCGCGGAGTTCGCGCCGAACATCCGCGTTAACGCCGTTGCCCCAGGCGCCATTCCAACAGAAGTCATGTTGAATGCACTGGGCAAAGATGAATCACAGCTGGATGAAATTCTTGCGGAGTGGAACATTCCTTTGGGTCGCCTGGGCACACCGGAAGACATTTCCTCAGCGTGCATTTACCTCGCGTCCGATGCAGCTTCATGGGTCAGCGGTGAAATCATTCGTGTCGGTGGTGGTGCCAGACCGAGATAGACAGTCGAGGTAGTTCTCAGCCACCTGTATCCAGGTATTGCTGCATGGCAGCCAGCACGACTTCGGGACCGGATCGGCGCTGGTAGTTTTCAGCCTGGTCCATCCAGAGCACAACACCGTTTTTGTCGACCAGTAAAGTCGTAGGAACCGGCAGCGCCTCAGCCTCACCTTCACCGACAGGTCCGGAATGAATCCCTTCGTTACGCAGGCCAAAGGCATCTGTGACGCCCAGGTTGCGGTCCGACAACATGGTTGCCTGGAGCCGGTGCGCACCACGACGTTTCCTGATTTCTTCAGGGTAATCAGTGCTGATCGTGACCACCTTCAGGCCACGCGCTTCGAACTCTCCCTGGAGTTCGTCAGACCATCGCCGCAACTCGGCGACACAGTAAGGTCACCAGTGGGCGCGAAAAAACTTGATGAGAACTGGCGTACCGGCCAGTGCATCGGAAGTAAAACGTTTCCCCTGGTCATCCACTGCCACAAAGTAGGGAATCGTGTCTCCAACCTTGATCGCTTGTTCTGCGACCTGCTGCTTGCTGATCGCGATCGTCGCTGGCAGCAGCAAGGCGGGGAAAATCGCGACTACCGCGGCAACGCCGCCAAACCACCTTGTGCCGATGACAAAAGAAGCAACAGACATGACAATTGCCAGCAGGGAAAAAACGATCCAGATCGTACGATCCTCAGGAATACCAATGGCACTGTTCATACGGAACCAGAGCACCACTGTGGCAATGGCCACGACAGGCGCCAGCAGGCCCAGGGTAGTACCAACAGTTTTTCGCGTCATCTGCATATTCACAGGTTAATCGAAATTAATGTGATACATCAAATTATTCTGCACGCAAAAAAAGCCGGTGCACAAGGCGCCGGCTTCAATCGCTCAACGAGAAATGGTGTCTTAGACGCCTGATTCCTTCGTTGTCTGGACAATAACCGCTGCCACCTTGTAGGGGTCAGCGTTGGATGCAGGACGACGGTCTTCCAGTCGACCTTTCCAGCCATCTTCCACGGTACCAATAGGAATACGGATAGACGCACCCCGGTCAGAGACACCGTAGCTGAACTGTTCGATAGACTGGGTCTCGTGTTTACCAGTCAATCTCTGGTCGTTATCAGCACCATACACGTGGATATGACGGGCAACGTTCTTGCCGAACTCCTCGCAGATCTTGGTGAAAACATCTTCCTTGCCGGATTCGCGCATCACACCGTTGGAGAAGTTTGCGTGCATACCCGAACCATTCCAGTCGGTGTCACCGAGGGGTTTCGGGTGCCAGTTAATGGACATGCCGTACTTTTCAGCTGTTCGTTCCAACAGGTATCGTGCCAGCCAGGTTTCATCACCCGCCCTCGCTGCACCTTTTGCGAACACCTGGAATTCCCACTGGCCTGCAGCCACTTCACCGTTAATACCTTCAACGTTGAGGCCAGCTTCGAGACAGAGATCCAGGTGCTCTTCAATGATTTCACGTCCGTAGGCGTTCATCGCACCAACCGAACAGTAATAAGGGCCCTGTGGCCGAGGGTAACCCGCACGTGGGAAGCCCGGAGGCAGGTCATGGTCGGGGTCCCACAGGAAGTATTCCTGCTCAAAACCGAACCAGAAATCATCATCATCGTCATCAATCGTTGCGCGACCGTTTGATTCGTGAGGAGAGCCGTCCGGGTTCAGTACCTCGGTCATCACGAGATAACCATTGTTACGTTCAGGGTCAGGGATAACAGCAACCGGCTTCAGCAGGCAGTCAGAGCTATTGCCTTCCGCCTGTTGTGTAGAACTACCGTCAAATGACCACATTGGGCAGTCTTCCAGCTTGCCGCTGAAATCCGACCGGATCATGGTTTTGCTTCGCAGACTCTGGGTCGGCTTGTATCCATCCAGCCAGATGTACTCCAACTTACTCTTCATGGTTTCTCTCGCTCCTAAAAACTTCGAAAATCTTCCAAAAGGTTTATCAAATGTCCCCAACCCGGGGACTCTGAGACGATATGGTGCAATAAGCGTTCCTACTTTGCGCACGGATAAACAAAATCGGACTGCTCAATGGCCAGGTCGCCGAAGGTCTTGTTTTTACTGGTTTTCGGGGAGGCTGCCTTGTTCCGGTGGTGAAGTACCGGCAAGCCACGCAGGTTCAGGCAGGAAATATATGCACCGAATTAGAGCGACGATCCATTATAAGGCGCATATTTGCACCATATTTGTGCGAAGAGTATCAGTCGATTTCCTGAAGCAACCGGACGATCTCAAGGCAATCATCCGGGCGGTCATCAGGCGATTTCGCCAGGCATGACATGATCAGGACATCCAGCAAGGAGGGAACCTTCATTCGAAGCCTGGATGATGGCGGCGCCGGCTGTTCCTTGAGAATCTTTTCCTGCATTTCCAGGACAGTTTCAGCTTCCGCCGGTGTGGTGCCGGTCACCACTTCATAGAGCACGACTCCCAGGCTGAATATGTCACTGCGCCCGTTGATACCCGGATCCCTCTGCAGCTGTTCCGGCGACATGTAGGTCACCGTACCTTCCAGGCCTCCCAGACCGGTAACGCTGTTATCCACAGCACTGGTTGAAATCTGTTTCGTGAGCGGTTCAATGACGCCGTCTTCGATACCACGTGCCCAGACCTTTGCGAGCCCCCAATCCATGAGCAGCACCTCACCGTAAGGCCCGACGAGAATGTTTTCGGGTTTGATATCCCGATGGATCACGCCATGGGTGTGCGCATAGGCCAGCGCCTGTCCGACCTGAATGATGATGCTCAGCATCTGGCCCAGGTCGTAACGCTCACGATAGTCCAGCACTTCACGCAAGGTGTAACCGTGCACCAGCTTCATCGTGAAATAAAGATCGCCTCGCAGGTCACGGCCAAGGTCGTAGGTGGGGATCGTGGCGGGATGCTGCAGCAAGGCACTGATACGCGCTTCGCGCAGGAATCGCAGCTGCTCGACCTTATTGTCTCGAAACTCGGATTTCAGCTGCTTGTAGCAGATGGTGCGACCAAGAAAACGATCTCGACAGGATTGGATAATGGCTTTGCCGCCCCGCGCGATCGTCTTGAAGTGGATGTAACGTGTGCTCGGGTTCAGCTGTTCCGGCAGGGGGATATCGGTATCTTCAAGATACAGGATATCCCCATCATCCGGTTTTTGCTCTTCAAAGCGGGTCATAGTTGTTCCCCGAAAGAGCATTTATTGTCTAGGAATAGTCCCCGATTGTCACCGGGGACAAATACCCGCTCCATGAGCTTCTTAAAGGCCGCCGTTACAGGTCGAACCTGTCCGCGTTCATGACCCTGGTCCATGCGGCCACGAAGTCGTTCACGAACTTCTCCTCACTGTCGTCCTGGGCATACAGTTCGGCGTAGGCCCGCAGGATCGAGTTGGATCCGAACACCAGGTCAACGCGAGTCGCCGTAAACCTCACATCACCAGTTTCACGGCTACGACCCTCGTAGCTGTTCTTCCCGGTCGGCTCCCAACTGTAGGCCATGTCCGTCAGGTTGACGAAGAAGTCGTTACTGAGCACACCCTCACGGTCAGTGAACACGCCATGTTTCGAATCACCGAAGTTGGCACCGAGGACTCGCAGGCCACCGACCAGAACGGTCATTTCCCGCGCGGTCAGGCCCATGAGCTGGGTTCGATCAAGCAACAACTCTTCCGGCTGAACAGCATAATCGTCTTTCAGGTAGTTTCTGTATCCATCGTGGATGGGTTCAAGAACGTTAAAAGACTCTGCGTCCGTCATCTCAGCAGTTGCATCACCCCGACCCGGGGCAAACGGCACAGCCACATCAAAACCACCCGCCTTTGCGGCGCGTTCCACACCAACGTTACCGGCGAGCACAACCACATCGGCAACACTGGCGCCAGTTTCTGACGCAATGCCTTCCAGCACCTCGAGAACCCTGGCCAGGCGTTCAGGTTCGTTTCCTTCCCAGTCTTTCTGGGGAGCAAGCCGAATACGCGCACCATTGGCACCACCTCGCATGTCAGAGCCCCGGAAAGTCCGGGCACTGTCCCATGCGGTGGTGATGAGTTCCCGGGTGGAAAGACCGCTTTCTGCAATTTTTACCTTCACCGCCGTCACGTCGTAATCGGTTGCACCGGCCGGCACCGGGTCCTGCCAGAGCAGGTCTTCTGACGGAACCTCCGGTCCCACATATCGGGATCTCGGACCCATGTCCCTGTGCGTCAGCTTGAACCAGGCTCGCGCAAACACCTCATTGAAGTAATCCGGATCCCTGTAAAAATGCTCGGAAATCTCGCGATAGACAGGATCTTTGATCATCGCCATGTCGGCGTCTGTCATGATGATCCTGTGATCACGTCGCGACGGGTCTTCCACATCCACAGCTGTGTCTTCTTCTTTCAATCCCACCGGTTCCCACTGCCAGGCACCAGCCGGGCTTTTTTTCAGTTCCCAGTCGTAACTGAACAACATGTGGAAGTAGCCGCTATCCCACCGCGTGGGGTTCGCCGTCCAGGCACCTTCTATACCACTGGTTACCGAGTCGCGACCAACGCCGCGTGAGGATTTGTTCATCCAGCCAAAACCCTGGTCTTCAATGGGCGCGCCTTCCGGAGCCGATCCAAGAATATCCGCATCACCATTACCATGGGCTTTACCGACGGTGTGACCACCAGCAGTCAGCGCAACAGTCTCCTCATCGTTCATCGCCATGCGCGCAAAAGTCTCGCGCACATCTTTGGCGGTTTTCAGAGGGTCTGGTTCGCCATCGACCCCTTCCGGGTTTACGTAGATCAGCCCCATCATGACCGCCGCTAACGGATTCTCAAGGTCACGTTCACCTGAATATCTGCTGTCCGGATTATCAGACGGTGCAAGCCACTCTTTTTCCGAGCCCCAGTAAACATCTTTTTCCGGGTGCCAGATGTCCTCGCGCCCGAACGCGAATCCAAAGGTTTTAAATCCCATCGATTCGTAGGCCACGTTACCGGCAAGGATAAAAAGATCTGCCCAGCTGATCTTGTTGCCGTACTTTTTCTTGATTGGCCAGAGCAGGCGGCGACCTTTATCCAGGTTGCCGTTGTCGGGCCAGGAGTTCAGAGGCGCAAACCTCTGGTTACCCGTTCCTGCACCACCACGACCATCCGCAACGCGGTAAGAACCGGCAGCATGCCAGGCAAGCCTGATCATGAGGCCCCCGTAATGGCCCCAGTCTGCAGGCCACCATGGCTTGCTGTCTGTCATCAGGTCTTCGAGGTCTTTCTTCAGGGCACCCACATCAAGAGATTCCAGCTCTTTGCGATAGTCGAAATCGTCGCCGAGGGGATCAGTTTTACGGTCATGCTGGTGGAGAATGTCCAGGTTCAGGGCATTCGGCCACCAATCGTTGGAGCTGCTGGAAGCGGTATTGCCGCCATGCATAAATGGGCATCCGCCCTCTTTCTTAACTGCTTCAGACATAATTCCTATCTTCCTGTTCTCAAATTCGTTCACTTGGTCGTGACCAGCTTTCATCACGGAAGCTAGGTTAGGGGACGCCAAATGATCTGTAAAAATGATTATTTTACTCGCATCGATTAACAAATACGATTGTTCGTCCGTGCTACGATGCAGAAACCATCGATAAAGGGAGAACGGCAATGCGACTGAAAGGGCTGAAATGTTTAATTACAGGGGGCTCCAGCGGTATCGGAAAAGCCACCGCGGAACGTTTTGTTGCGGAGGGTGCGGAGGTGCTGATCGCGGATATCGATATCGAGGCTGCAAATCGGGTCGCTGAAGCGCTGGGCGAACCCGCCTGGGCACTGAAATGCGATGTTCGACTGGAACACGATGTTGAGGAAATTGCGTCCCTCGCCCACGACCGGTGGGGTAAGGTTGATGTACTGGTCAATAACGCAGGCTCAGAGCTGAACCGACCCTACGATGAAACCAGCGTCGAAGAATGGGACCGTGTGCTCGATACTGATCTCAAGGGACCCTGGCTCATGTGCAAACATTTTGTACCCAGGATGGTTGAGGCCGGGTCTGGCAGTGTCATTAACGTATCTTCCCTCAACGGCCTTGTTGGCTTTCCCCTCTCAACAGCTTATGGCAGTGCCAAGGGAGGCCTCGTGGTGTTTACCCGGGACATGGCCATCGAGCTCGCGAGCACAGGTGTGCGCATCAACTGCGTCTGCCCCGGTGTGATTGATACCGGCATGATGGAACGGTGGACTGACCTGATGCCGGACAAGGAAGAAGCCAAGACAATGCTTCGCGGTACCATGCCGATCGGCAGGATGGGTAAGGCAGAGGAAGTTGCCGGTGCAATCTATTTCTTCGCATCGCTGGATTCCAGCCTGTGCCAGGGGGCAGTATTAAGTGTCGATGGTGGTTTTACCGCGCAGTAAATCTATTTCAAAAGATGTCTGAGTCGGGCGATCTCACCCAGTGCTTTCTGGTAGTCGCCCACGATTCGAATCACGAGGTGTTCGGCACCGGCATCAACAAACTCATTCATCCAGGCCAGGACTGATTCAGCATCACCACCGCAACAGGCCTGGATACCTCTCAGAATCTCCGCTGAGAAACCATAGTACTGCTCGAGGTAGTCATTGATCTTCTGATCAGCGGTTTCGATGCTGTCATCGACACAGATCGTCAAGTACACCGCCGTGGACACATGACGACCTGACACAGCCGCGGCACCATTCAGGATCTGCTGTTGCCTGGCAATGGTTGCCGCATCCGGACCGATCGGAAACCAGCCATCAAAGTGTTTTCCCGCACGCTCAACACCTGCATCAACCCCTGCGGCATACCAGATCCTGGGGCCACCTTCCTGGAAAGGAATTGGCGCCACCAGGGCATCTTCAACCTGCCAGCGGCCGTTCCAGGTTACCGGCTCACCCCGCCAGAGTGCCCGACAGAGATTGACACTTTCCACCAGTCGGCCGACGCGCTTCTCAAATGGCACGCCGGCTGCAGAAAACTCAGCTCGAATCGACGGCGCATCGGCGCCAATCCCGACACCAACAATCAGTTTCCCTTCAGCCAACTGGTCGATGGTCGCCAGTTGTTGCGCAAGGATGATCGGGTTTCGAAGGGATTGCAGCAGTATCGCGGTACCGAGCTCCATGCCCGGTGTTTCAATGGCAAGCGCTGCAAGCAGTGTAAGAGGATCATGTCGTGGCCGAGCAAACAGAGAATCCCCAACCCAGAGAGAATCAAAGCCAGCATCTTTCGCGAATTTAGCCCGCTGCAACAATTCACGCGTCCCGTGCGAGCCCTGCATGATCTGCTCCCTGGTGGGCACCAGGTATCCCAGCTTTGTCATTGCGCAAACTCCTTAACTCTTGCTGTAGCCTCTTCCAACGGCTTCAGACTGAGCGCGAGACATATCGCAGCAATCAGGTAATTCACCGCTGCCAGTGATGAAAGCGACAGGTGAATTGCATCTTCTCGCCCAAAGACGTAGTCATTCATCAACCCGATAATCAATGGCGCAAACAGGTACGACAGGAAACTCACGCAAATAAGGTATACCGCAATCATCTGACCGCGCAGTCGGTTGGGGGAAATCGCCTGAAGCGCGGCATTGGAGAGACCGGGCGGCATCGCCATGAAAAATGTAATCGGGATGATCAATCCGATTGCGAGCCATGCACTATCCAGCAGCGGCATGATGACAGCGAGCGGACCAAGACCAATCGTTCCCCACAGGCAAAGACGCATCGGCGCATCCGCCCTGCCCCGGCCCAACATCCTGCCCGCATACCAGCCGGCCCAGACACTTCCCAGGATGCCAACGATGAGTGCAATAAGACCGTAGGTGATGCCGATCTCGGTCCGGGTCCAGCCATGGGTGCGAACAAAAAACTCAACGACCCAGGTGAGGAACGCAAAACCCTGGATGGACAGGCAAAGATACGCAATAAAGTGATAAGACAAATACTTCTTGCGCTGCATACAGAACTCCCAGAGTTCCGCGTAGGAATATCCCTCGGTCTTGTCCGCGCTGGCACCAGTGCGCTCCGGCTCCGCAATGGTGAACATGACGACCGCCAGCAATATCCCCGGTAGACCAACCACCACCAGCACGGTCTGCCAGGAATACATTTCGCCGAATACCGGCAACACCATCTGCGGCTGAGCTTCAAGGTAGTCGATCAACGGACCACCGACCAGGCTGGCCAGGCCCGAGCCAATAAACGGTGCCGTCGCGACGATGCCGTAAGCCAATGGCAGTCGATACTCTTCAAAATAGTCTGCCAGCATCGATGTGGTTGCGGGTCCCAATGAGGCTTCACCCACGCCAACACCCATACGGGCCACAAACAGCTGCCAGAAGTTGTTCGCCATACCGGCGAGCGCGGTCATCAGGCTCCAGCTGAAGATGCCTGCAGCAATCACGTTGCGTCGATTGTGACGATCTGCAATCCGCGCCAGCGGCAGAGTAGTCAGTGAATAGACTGTGGAAAATGCGAGCCCGATGATCAGTGAGATCTCCGTGTCAGAGAGTCCGCCAAGGTCTCTCTTGATCGGGCCGATCATGACGTTAAGAATCTGCCGGTCAATGAACGAAAGCGTTGATGCAACGGTGAGCAGGCAGACCACGTACCAGAGGGTCCAGTCAGAATACTTTTTCATACCTTGACGATAGCCTTACCAAAATTCCTGCCCGCGAAGAGATCGCTGAAAGCGACACCACAGTTCTCAACGCCGTCATAGCTGGCTTCAAAGTTTTTTAGTTTACCTTCGTTCAACCAACCCACCAGCACATCACGCGCTGCCTCGTAGTCTTCAACCCAGTAGTGGGTCATGAACCCTTCCAGCTTTGCGCAATTGGCGACCAGGCGAAACAGGTTTCTCGGTCCGGTACCGTCCTCGTCTGTGTAGTCAGCCACAGCACCGCAGAAGGGGATACGAGCCTGGTAGTTGATGTGGTTAAGTACCGGTTCCAGCAGGTCGCCACCAACATTATCGAAATACACATCGATACCATCAGGACACTCTCTGCCAAGCGCCTCATCGACATTGTCTTCGCGGTAGTTAATGGTGGCGTCATAGCCTACTTCCTCTTCAAGCCAGCGACACTTTTCTGCGCTACCGGCAAACCCAACCACCCTGCCGGCACCAAGGGCTTTGGCAATCTGCCCCGAGGCGTTGCCAACCGCACCGCCGGCAGCGGAGACCAGCACGGTTTCACCGGGTTGCAGTTTCGCCACACGTGTCAGACCAAAATAGGCCGAGAGGCCCGTATCACCCAGCAGTCCCAGAAAGAGATTGGCGGGTTGATCAAACTTGTCCTCGATCGGGACCATCAGGTCATTCGCCGTGGCAATGGAATAGGCCTCCCAGGATAAACGGCCAACCAGCACCTGGCCTTCTTTCATATCGCCGCGGTTGGACTTGAGCACTTTTCCGGCCACCAGCCCCATGACCGGCTGGCCAATTTCCATCGCCGGCAGCACGTCGTCGCCTGCGCCCTCATCCATCCAGTTACGAAAACCGGCATCCAGCGATACGTACAGGTTTTGCATAAGCGCTTCACCATCTCCAGGCTCCGGGATCGAGGTCTGAACGACTTCAAAATCCTCGGGAACCGGTCGTCCCCTGGGCCTGCGAGCCAGCAATACCTGCGTGTTGGTCACGATACATTTCCCTCTTTGTTATTTTTCTAAATCGCGTTGGGAGTATAGCGGAATACAATCACCTCTGACGGTTTTCCATGCTATTCTTGGCGCCCTGATAAATAGCACCTGAGATTTGATTATGTCAGAAGAAGTCGCGCGAGTTGCCACTTGCCCCGTCCATGAGATCAACCCGATGCACCCGGAGGTGCTGAAGTCACCCTGGATGATGAATCGCCGCCTGCGTGAAGAAGCGCCAGTATTTCAGGATCCCAACTCCGGCATCTACTTCATCTCCCGCTACGAAGACGTGGTCAAGATGGCCATGGATCACGAAACTTTTTCATCGCGCATGCTGACAGCCAGCCGACAGCTGACCGCCACCGAGGACAAGGAAATCATGGATGTCATGGCGAGCGGATATCCGAACGTCCCGACCATGCTGACAGAAGACCCGCCGGCACAGCGCCGATACAGGAAGTTCGTGGATGGCGCCTTTTCGCCGAAAGCATTGAAGGCACTGGAACCATACATCGAGTCCCTCGCCAACGAACTTATCGACAACTTTATTGACAAGGGTGAATGTGAGTTTCTGTCCGAGTTCGGCGTGCCGCTACCCCTTCGCGTTATTGTTAGCCAGCTTGGCGCTCCGGAAGAAGACCTGCCTCTGTTCCGCAAGTGGACCGATGCATTCATCGGTAACCTGAGCCAGCAGCTGGACCGGGATGGCCTGCTTCAGGCCGCGAAAGATATGGTTGAGTTCCAGCACTATTTCGTGGAACGCATGGAAGAAAGGCGCGCAGATCCACAGGATGACATCCTGTCAAAAGTAGTTAATGCCAGCTTTGATGGTGAGAAGCCACTCGACAATGCGGAGTGCCTGTCCATGCTCTCGCAGATTCTGGTTGCAGGAAACGAAACTACGAGTGCGACACTGACTGAAGGCATCTGGCTACTGATTCAGAATCCGGACCAGTATGAATTGCTGAAAAACGACCTGTCAGAAGACATGATCTCCCGATTCGTGGAAGAGTCCCTGCGTTACTCCAGCCCCTCGTCCAACATGTTCAGGCGAACAACAAAAGACGTGGAAATGCACGGCGTGACCATTCCGGAAAACTCCGTACTGTTCGCACGGTTTGCCTCAGCGAACCAGGACCCGGAAAGATTCCCTGAGCCAGAGAAGTTCAACCTGATGCGTGACAACCTGCGCGAACAGGTCGCCTTCGGCAAAGGCGTGCATCATTGCCTTGGTGCGGCCCTGAGCCGACGGGAGATGAACGTAGGGTTCAAGGTGATCTTTGAGCGAATGGAAAACTTCCGATTGCAGGAAGGTGCCAGTGAGCCTGAATTCTCAGCCAATGCACTCTTGCATGGCTTGACCGGCCTCGACCTGGCTTTTGACAAGAAAGGTTCCTAAGAACCTTCAGTAAAGCGTTCACAGCGAAGACGTTGCCCGGATTGTTCGAGCAGGGCTTCGGCGCCTTTGCTCCAGAACAGGATATCGTCTCCGACATATTTCGCGCCTGAAGCTGCTCGTTCAGCGACCAGAACAAATCGCTCGCCGCTGAAGCTTAGCTCTATCGTGTCAGGACCCAAAAATCGTATTTCAACGATCTCGTCCTCACAAAGATAGGTTGTGGAATATTCCAGGGCACGGTCCAGAGGTTGTGGAGTCTCTTGATTCAGACGTACGGCACGAATGATTCGTGAGCCCTCTGCATCCAGGAGATGGAGGACGGTGTTATCGACAAGTTCAAATGTCGTTACAGCGCTGAGAGAATCAAAGAACCGTTGCTCCTGCTGCATAAGGGATGGTGCGCAGGCACGTCGCCCGCTGCCAAGCAGCGAAAAAGAAATATCCCTCTCCTCCAGAGCCACGCTTCCAAAATAGGGATTACAGCCACCATTCCCGTTTACACGGGTCTGATCAGCAAAAGATATGGTGACCATGGAGTAATCTATAAAACCCCTGCCATCAATATCCTCGACTCGCCATGCACCATCCGGCAACAGCTGAACGTTATCCGAACCCTGGGGCTGCTCCTGATAGGAGCAGCCCCAGGGTAAACAGAAGCAGAAGTATTTTCGACCAGCCAGCCACTCTGTGAAGCTAGTCCAGGCGCTCGATAATTGTGCCGGTACCCAGACCGCCACCGCAGCACATCGCGATCAGCGCGTACTTGCCACCAGTGCGTTCCAACTCATGCAGGGCTGTTGTGATAAGACGTGCACCGGTGCTCCCAGTCGGGTGACCAAGCGCAATCGCGCCACCATTCACGTTCACCTTCGCAGGATCTGCGCCGACATCTTTCTGCCAGCCCAGCACTACGGACGCAAAAGCTTCGTTCACTTCAAAAATATCGATGTCGTCCATGGTCAGTCCGGCACGATCCAGAACCTTGCGGGTAGCAGGAATCGGGCCTTTCAACATGGTCACTGGATCAACACCAACCAGTGTTGTTGCCACAATCTTCGCACGGGGCTTAACACCCAGGCGCTCGCAGGCTTCACCGGACGCCATGATCACGCAAGCTGCGCCATCCGACACCTGTGAGCTGGAACCTGCTGTATGAATCTCCTGTCCGGGTACGGGGTCGAGAGACGCCAGGGATTCCAGCGTGGTTTCACGCAGGCCTTCATCCTTGGTAATTGTTCGGGTTTCACCGGTCGGCTCAAACTTCTCATTCAGGATCGGTGCCTCAATCGGAACAATTTCCCGCTCGAAACGATTTTCTTCCCAGGCCTTGATGGCTTTCTGCTGGCTTTCGAGACCGAACTGATCAGTATCCTGTCGGGTAATCTGGTATTCCTCAGCGATCATGGCCGCCCCCATGAACTGGCTGGTCGGCTGGTAAAGGTCGCCATAGTTTTCACCCATAGGGTTGCCATCTTTCATGGCAGAACCCAGGGGGACACGGGACATCATTTCAACACCGCAGCTCATCACAACATCTTCGATACCTGAGCCCACCATGGTGGCGCCCATTGTTGTTGCCTGCTGGCTGGAACCACACTGTGCATCCACAGTTGTCGCTGGAACTTCCAGCGGCAGACCCTGCGACAGCCACGCGATACGCGCAATGTTGAACGTCTGCTCACCTACCTGCGACACGCAACCACCGATCACCTGGTCAATGTTCTCCGGAGCAATGCCGGAACGCTCCAGCGCAGCTTTTTGTACTTTACCCAGCAGGTCAGCGGGCTTCAGACCGGCCAGACCCTTTCCTCGCTTGCCAATCGGGCTGCGGCAAGCTTCTACAATGTAGACATCAGACATGAATTTTCCTCAAAAGCGCGTTTGAAATAACCGCCGCAAGCATAGGGCGCAAGCCCGATGCGCGCAACCCGCACCGGGGACAGTTTACTTCGGGCGACGAAGTAAACTGTCCCCAATTCGGCGCGGAAGTAAACTGTCCCCGGTTTTGGGGGTCAGACCGGTGTCAGCAGGAAGTGGCCGTGGCTAGCCGCGATGGGCTTGTTGATTTCCTCCTGCCAGATCTCTGCGCGCACGTTTGCCACCCGGCGGCCCTGACGCGTGACAAATGCCCGGCCATAAGTTTCCACCGGTCGTCCCGAGCGAAGGTAGTCAATGGATATATCCACGGTCTTCGGCAGGCGTTCACACTGGGTGTTGTACATCAGCTGAACCAGGGAGGTCAGCTCCAGGAAAGTTCCAATCGCTCCGCCGTGGATAGCCGGTAAAACCGGGTTGCCGATTAGCATGTCCTGGAAGGGCATTACCATGGTGATTTCATTGCCTTTTCGATCGACACACATACCCATGAACCTTGCATAGGGGATGTGGTCAACCAGGGCCTGCATATCTTCTGCACGGCCTTCCTCGCGAAGCTGCTTCAGTATCTCCATATCAGCGCCTCGGCTCGTTCGGAGTGCCTTTCATGAATGCAGCAATAGAGGTAGCGACAGGATCGTCCGGTGAATCCTGGTAAGCCGTCGCACGAACAAACGCGATCGTCTTGGTTTCTTTAAAACACTCTGCGGTGACCAGCAGGTCTTCATTGGGTGTGGCAGGCTTCATGTAGTCGATGCGCAGGTCCAGGGTCGCCATGCTCATGCCCTCCTCCCATTCACCGCCGACGCGAATTGCCCAACCCGAGGCATTGTCGAGCGCCGCTGTGATCACACCACCATGAATGACACCTGTATCGGGGTCACCGACCAGGTGCTCAGCATAGGGGACTCTTACGGTCAGGCGGGAGCCCTCGACATTGTCAACGCTCATACCGATGGCCTCGCCAAAGGCAGGGACCATGGAAATAGGGTCTGTCAGGGACATGAGTACTCCTAAATTACTTCATCAAACCTTTCAAGATTGCCACGTAACCACCTGAATTGAGTCGATTATGTGGGACAGGTAAGCTATCCTGTCGGCCTCAACCAGAGCCAATACTGGGACCATGCAGCAAGTGGCGATGCTAACGATATCGACTCCGCGGAGGATTATCAGCCTTTTCGCGCTGCTTCTCTGTTGTTCAGTCGCAGCCGCCAGCACAGACTACAACATCATTGAGGCCGACGGCGCATTCACCATCACGCCGGTTGAATCTGAGCAGAATCTGCGGGACATCCAGCAACTCCTGGATAATAACTTCATTGAGTGCCGGGTTGAGGATTCAACTTACCGGCAATCACTGGGATTTATTGTTGTCACCGGCACCTATCCGGACAAGCCGGCGGCAGCAACTGACCTCAGGCGACTTGCTGTTGCCGGTATCCGTGACTATCTGTTTGTTACACGCGGCGATTATACAAATCGAATCAGTGCAGGTGTATTCGGCAACCGCGATTCTGCACAGGACCATGCCGATAACTGAACCGGCAGGGATTCTCATTTACTGTCATCGAGCGCTTCAGAACACTCGGCACCCGGGCAGTCGTGATACGCGACACAATATCAGCTGATGAGCTTGCTCGGGTACTCACCGGCGAACTGCTGGATCGAGCTACTGAGCCGAAAACTGATCCTGCGATCATCGCAGCACCAGAACCGGAAGCAATGGTGGAAGCACCCTCAGCTCCTGAACCGGAGCCTCTGACCGAATCCGAAACAGTGACAAGCGTCCAGCCCCCCCAAGCAGAGTTGTTGCCCCCAGCGTTGCCTGAAACAGTGTTGCCTGAAACGGTGGTGCCTGAAGAAAGAGAGCCCAAAAAACCTGTCGCACCACCGGTGGTGAGAACGCAGCCCGCTTCCCGCAGTGACGATGCCAACTGGCTTTGGTTCCTGTTCGCCGGGATATTCCTGATCATCGCCGGCGCTCTTGCATACTACTACCTGCAACGAAGATCAGAGGAACAATCCCAGGCAACGAAACCTGCTTCTGCGAAACCAGCGACAGCACCAGCCAAAGTTGCACCGGTCAGTTCCGATGAAGCCCCCCATACGCACGAGGTCAACGTCTCGACCGACCCGGAGGCCTTCTACGAGTATGCAGAGGCTGTGCTGGAAGGCCGCCACGGCAGCTCGCGAAGTCTGACCATCCTCGACACCGATGACACTCGTATAACCGAACTGATTAACGATCTGCTGCTCCTGACCCGGCTGGAAGAAAAGACCGAAGCAACCAACACCTTCGCATTCGACATAAGGTCACTGGTTGATAACCTGATAGACCGACTTTCCCTGGAGAACCCGAAAGGTACAGCCGCGCTTAAGTCCAGCCCTGTGGACGATCTACCGACCACGTTGCTGATGGATGCGACAAAACTGAATCGTGTGCTCACCATATTTATACAGAACGCTATTGAGAAAACCGCCTCCGGGGTTATCGACATTCACCTCTTCCTGGATAGCGGACAGTTAAACACCGAGATTCGTTACCACCCGGAAGGCAATGAGGCGAGTGCTGAACTTGAAGCCATCACAAACCCGGCGAAATCCAGCAAAGCCGTTTCCATGGCTGAACGAATCCGCTTTGGTGTGGCCAATCGCCTCGCCGCAGTACTTGGTGGCCGGATAGATGCCAGGTTGAATGAGGGTGAAGCCCTCATTCAAATCAGGCTGCCCGCAACCGTCGCGCCCTCAGCACTGACCGGTTTGCCTGCAGGCAAAACAATTGACGATCTGCTCGAAGGCGAAGAACAGGCAAGGAACCAGGCTGCTGCTGCTCGAAGCCAGATACAACAGGCCCGCGCTGAAATCGAACAAGCGCGCATAGAGGCGGCAGAGGAACTCAAGTCTTCAGAAAATGCAATCACCGAACTGCGCGAGGAACTCGCCAGGGCCAAGGAAACCCAGGCCAATAACCTGGCGGCTGCAGAAAACGAAAAAGCTGCGGCGCAACAGGCGCTGGCCTCCATGAACGAACAGTTGAAGTCACTCAACAAGGAACTTGCGGAGACCAGGGCCAACCTTGAACGCGAGGTTAAAACCCGGACTGAGCTGGAAGCCGACGCACAGGCAAAAGTTAAAGACCTGGAGAACAGGCTGGAGCACGAACACGCCAGGATTGAAGAAGAAGGCAAAGCCCTTCGGGCAAGCGAGGAATCAGCACAAGCCCAGGTCACCCAGCTTGAGGAACAGATCACCAGTATGCAGTCTGCCATGGATTCCGAATCCAGGAATGCACTGCAGGTGCTGCGTGAACACCTGACAGAAGCCGAAACGAAGCTGGCAGGTGAAACCGAAAAGCGAACGAGTGCAGAAGAAAGCGCACGCAAACAGGTCAAGGACCTGTTGCAACAGCTCAACAGCGCACGCGAAACAGCAGAGCAGGCAACCAGTGACAAGAGTGCGCTGCAATCCCGGCTCGAAGAGACGACCGAAGAGTTAACTAAAGCGCGAAGCGAGCTGGAAGCCAGGGTTGCTGAATTAGAAGACGCCTCCGATATCGCCCAGCAAAAATTCGACAAGCTGCTGGCTGAACTTGAAGTCGCGACTGCCGCCATAGAAAAAGAAAAAGAGGCCAGGGACGAGACTGAGGCCGAAGCCCGAATCCGTGTCAGCGAGCTCGAGCATAAGCTTGCCGATGCAGAGGCCCGGCGTCAGGCTGATATTGAATCCAATGAAAGCAAAATCTCTGAAGCGAACTCAGAAATTGAGCAACTCAGCGCAAAACTGAAAGACACCGAAATCCAGTTACAACAACAAATGGAGGCAGCGGAAGCCAGCAGTCTTGAATCTGAGGTTGAATCCCTGCGCGCAGAACTCCGGGCAGCCCGCGACAATCTGGAGAGTGAGGTCTCACGACGAAACGACGCAGAGGCCTCTGCCAGCAAGCAGATTGAAGAACTGCTGGACGAGCTGAACCAGATACGCAGCAATACCAGCCACCTGACACAGGAACTGGAAGCGAAATCCGAGGCCAGCCTAAGCGAACTCGAAGCCAAACTGCGTGACATGGAAAGCGAGCACGAGAAACTGAGGGCCCAGGCAGAACGAGCCGAGGCGTTTGGCCAGCATCAGACAGCTCTCCTGGAGCAGGCACTGTCAGAGGCTGAGGGTGCAAACAAACTGGGAGAAGCTGCTCGCAAGGTGACACAGCACCTCAAGGCCAAGATCAAGAAACTTGAACTCCAGGTCAAAGAGCTGGAATCAGCGCCTGCGGCCATAGAAGAAGCGCCTGCAGCAGAAGAAGCTCCTGCGGCTGATAAAGCGCCCTCGGCTGATAAAGCGCCTGCGGCTGATAAAGAGCCCGCGGCTGAAGTCCAAGAAAAGCCCTCACTCAACCTTGTGCCAGAGGAGGAACTGTACGCAGAAGCAGTAGCCGGGGTTGAAGCAGAGCCGGAAGAGCCAGTACTCATGCTGGAGGAACTGGAAGCGCCTGCGGCGGAAGAAGCGCCTGGGCTCGCAGAAGAGACCGGGCAACCAGAGTTCATTGAATATGAAGTCGGGGAGGACGCCGACTTCTCACTTGATGATTTCGAAGATGACGAGGAACAGCCTGACGAAGATCCCACGCAGGCCTTTGTCGAGCCGCAAGAAGTTGTGGAATCGCTGGAGACATCCGAAGAACTCAAAGAAACCTGGGAGCCTGGGCTAACGGTTGCCGAGCCGGAACCGGAAACGGAACCAGAACCAGAACCAGAACCAGAACCAGAACCAGAACCAGAACCAGAACCAGAACCAGAACCCGCAGTGGATCACGTGGAAGAAGAGCTTGAGTACGAAATCCAGTTCGACGACAAGCCGATACGTTCAACTCGCCCCATCAACAACCCTGTGCTGCACTCAATGATTGAACGGTTCGTCAAACAACTGTTCCACCATATCGATGACATGGAAGAAGCTCTTGCCAAACGAGACTACCTGGAACTGGTAGTGTCCTGTAACTGGGTACGGGGTGAAGCCAATACACTGGGTTTTGATGTCCTGGTGAAGCCCATCGACTCCATTGAATTCCAGCTTCGTCGCGAGAAGTTCAGTCAGATCATTACGCACCTGTCTGAACTCAGGAATATGGCGGAGCGAATCGAAATCAAGCAGACAGCTTCTCCGGACGCAACCATACAGTATATCGTTCCGGCACATGCCAAGAACGCAGTGATCTACGAGAACTTTGTCTCGCAACTCGGATCAAAACTCCTGGAACTCGAAGTCGCCGCAAGTTCTGACAACACCCGCCAGATGACCCAACTGTGCAAATGGATTAACCGCTACGGCACAAAGATCAAGTTCCTCGAAGTGGTTGAAGCCGCAAACCAGTTGCAGGAAGTGATTGATGGAGGTGATGAAACCACTATCGCAGAACAGCTGAAACAGTTCATCGACATCTACGCCAAGATAGAAATCATCATCGAAGAAAAAGCCTGATTTCAGAGTTTCCACTCAAATTCCAGCTCGTCCCTAATCTCGATTCCACGATCATCTGTCAGAGGAATCTCCGGCTTGAGCTTTCTTGCCTCATCAACTGCACCTAGGTGCGTCGCGCATTGCACCCAGCCAATGTGCCGGTAAAAGTTGATCGCATTGTGGTTATTGTTGGTCGTACTGAGCCAGCATCGACTTAGACCACCCAGGTGGCGAGCCTCAGCGACGACTCTCTCGAGCAGGCCGCGCCCCACACCAGCACCATCCAATTCCGAAACCAGTGTAACGACTTCCAGCTCCCCGTCACGAATCGCAATCTGAACGAGTCCAACCCTGCGGGTGCCTGCCATCGCCAGAAAACCTTTTAATGTTTCACAATCGTGCAAACGGCCACGTGAAACAACTTGGGTCGAACCAAAATGTTCGGTAACCAGATTAATGACGTAATCGGTGTCATCCGCGCCTACCGGGCGAATACACAGCTGCGCGCCGGTCATACCAGCCACTGCCCTCCGGCTACCAGGGATACCCGTCCGCCGACACGAATGTCGTAACCCTTATCACTCTTCTCACTTTTCAGGTATAGCTGCGACGGCCGGTTGATTTCATAGCCCTGCCCGACCCGTGCGTCCACGACAGGCGAGCCCAGGAAGGCGTGCTCCGCAAGGTACGCAGCGAGGCAACCGTTGGCACTGCCTGTTGCCGGGTCTTCAACAACACCAAGTTCGCTGGCAAACATTCTTGCCTGGATGTCCTGGGTATCGTCGTACCCTCCCCTGCAGAAAACAAAAAAAGTGCGGGACAGATCATTAGGTCCTGCATGAGCCCGCTTCAGGGCGTCGTAGTTACGCAGGGGAACCATCAGGAACTCAAGCCCCGTGGACACATACTGACACGGGTAATCAGGTGCAATATCCGCAGTATTCAGGCCAAGGGCATGGGCAACCCGGCCATGTGGGACGATTCCACCAAATGCCGGTTCATTTTGGGTCATCCAGAGCACACCATCCTCTTCGAACGTGACCGGTATAGGACCGACACCAAGATTCAGTGTGATCGTCTTTGCCTCAGAGTGAAGCAGCTCGTTGCGAATCAGGTAGCTGGTACCGAGTGTGGGGTGCCCGGCGAAGGGCAGTTCATCGGTCGGTGTAAAGATGCGCACATCAAAACCCTTCTCGAGCGAGCCGCCCGTAATGAACGTGGTCTCTGCAAAATTGAAGGCCCGGGCAATCTGCTGCATTTCTTCGCCGGTGAGATCAGCCGCATCAGGGAGGGTTGCCAACTGGTTACCGGAGTAGGGTCCCTCGGCAAAAACGTCAGTAATAAAGAAAGGCCTGCCCATGATCATCTCACCGTGTGAGGAAAGGTTTGTCGCCCGACACGGTTACCCTGATACCGCTGCGTGTTTCAGGAAAGTAATCCCAGAGCGCATAGTGCTGGGTGCAGCGATTGTCCCAGATGGCGACACTGCCGGTCTGCCACTTGTAGCGACAGTGAAAAATCGGGTCTTTGATTTTCGCAAACAGGAAAGCCAGCAGTGAGTCCGATTCATCTGATTCCAGCTCAACAATCCTTCTGGTAAAACCACTGTTTACGAACAATCCCCTGCGGCCGGTCTCGGGATGCGTACGCACCACGGGGTGAATGGCCTTCGGACTTTTGCGTTGTGGTTCATGTCCACCATAGAACCCGCGGTAATCCGCGCTGTGCACAGCGGTTAGCCCAAGCAGGAATTCCTGCATGGCAGGACTCAGGGATTCGTAGACCTTGTACATGTTCGCCCAAAGAGTGTCTCCACCCTGGAATGGCACCTGGTGCAGATGCAGGATGCTTGCCATGGGCGGCTCCTCGTCAGCCGAGACATCAGAGTGCCAGACGTCCCCGTTATTCCGATGGGAATGTTCATCCGTATGGATCTTCATTAATGCCGGGTTATCACCCTCGTATGGCGCTGCCGGATGAATGTGCAGCGGACCGAAACATTCACCTAAGGCCAGATGTTCTTGAGGACTCAACTGTTGGTCCGGAAAAAAGAGGACCAGGTGTTTTAACCACGCCTCATGAACACGCTCGAACAACAAACGATCATTTGGCAGGTTTCGCAGATCTATACCCGTCACCACTGCACCAGTTGCAGGCGTCAGAGGATTGATGTGTATCGCGTCTGTCATGCGGGCTATGATAAAGCCCTTCGAATGCACAAGGAATCTTTCTAGTTGACTATCTGGATCGATGCAGACGCCTGCCCGGTGGTCATCAGGGAGATCATCTGCGGAGCCGCAAATCGCACCGGCACGGAGACGATTTTCGTAGCCAACAGTTTTATTAAGTTGCCACCATCACCTCACATACGCTTCATGCAGGTTCCAAAAGGGTTTGATGTGGCTGACAACGAAATCGCCGCGAGGGCCGTCGAGGGAGACCTCGTAATCACCAGTGACATTCCACTCGCTGCCGAGGTGATGGAAAAGAAGACAGAAGCCATCAACACCAGGGGCGAGCCCTACTCAGAAGATACCATTCGGCAACGTCTCAACATGCGAGACTTTATGGATACGATGCGATCCTCCGGCGTACAGTCAGGGGGTCCACCACCGCTGGGTCAGGCAGAAAAACAGGCTTTCGCCAACGCGCTGGATCGCTACCTGGCAAGAAAGTCAAAACAGGAAAGCAAATGAGGGAACAGGAAAGACAGGCGCGTATCGACACTGCTGCCCTTTACAGGCTCGTCGCGCTGAATGGCTGGGACGATCTGGTGGGCACACACATCTCTGCACGTATTCCTGGAGATGAACCGCGTTTCCTGCTGAACCCATACGGCATGCTGTTCGAGGAAATCAGGGCAAGCGACCTACTGACCATTGACCTCGACGGCAACCAGCTAACCGAGAGTGAGTACACCTACAACCGCGCCGGATTTACAATTCACAGCGCGGTACACATGCACCGGCATGACGCCATGTATGTCATTCACCTGCATACTGATCATGGCGTGGCCATAAGCTGCCAGCGTGATGGCCTGAAACCACTGAACCAGACGGCCATCGCTATCTATTCAGATCTTGCCTACCACGACTACGAGGGCGTCGCGACCAACCTGGCTGAGCGAGAACGGCTGGTGCAGGATCTCGGCGACAAGAACGCGATGATCCTGCGCAATCACGGTACCATGGCATGCGGCCCGAACCCCGGTGGCGCCTGGCAGGCGATCTACCGACTGGAAAAGGCCTGCCACTACCAGTTGCTGGCAGAGTCCGGCGGCAACACACTGACCGTACTTTCGCAGGACATCATCGATTCCCGGGCCGGGGAAACCAGCACTGCAAAACTAAAAAAACGCGGGGAATTCATCTGGCCGGCCCTGCTGCGCAAGCTGGATCGACTCGATCCGTCTTACCGGGAGTAATGGTGACAGGGGAACTCACTACTGAGGAGCAGCAGGAACTCAACGATGCACTGGCCGAATTACAACAGGAACTTCAGGCGCTGCTTGAGTCCACGGAATCCGGCACGGCGCCGGTTAAACTCAAGGATAACCAGGGTAGATTGTCGCGCATGGATGAACTGCACAACCAGAGCATCCTGGTTGCCAATCGCAATGTCGCAAAAAATCGCCTGAAATCCGTACAGCAGGCAAAGTCCCGGATTGAGGATGGCAGCTACGGTTATTGTCTTGACTGCGATGAACCTATTGCCATCGCAAGGCTCCGCGCCTACCCAGACGCGCACATGTGCATTGGGTGCCAGTCTGCAAGTGAAGGAACCCGCTAAAACTACTCCGCGAGACCCCGACCAACAACGCAATGGGCTGCAAACTGCCTGAGCAAAAAATTTCCCCAGACGGCATAGCCGTCTTCAGACAGATGCAGGCGATCACCGGTGTGAAACTCCGATTTTAGCCTACCCGCTTCGTCCACAAGTTCAGAAGTTGCATCAGCAAAAAACACGTGGCTGTATTGCGCAGCCAGCTCGGCAAGTCCCTCGTTGAAGGTGTCTATTCTGGGCTGGAATCCTTCCCGGTCTACCGGCAGAACCGCATTCACAATGACAGGAACATTAGCCGGGAGTGTATCAAGCAAAACGCCATAGTTATGCCACATGTCAGGAATGGGCCGGAATGGCACATCGTTCACGCCGATATTCACCATGATACAACCAGCCTTGTCGAGGGCATCGTAATGGCTCACCCGCGTGACCAGGCCAAAAGTATTATCGCCACCAATCCCCAGGTTTACGATCGGTAGCTCCACACCTTCAAGCGGGATGTTCTCGGTAATGGAATCACCAAGCAGCACGATGCCACCTTCTCCGATATGACTCGCCGCATTCTGCATTTCGAGACGGCGCCACACGGCGTAATCGTCGAGCTCTCCCAGTGAGCCCCTGGCAGAAACTCTTCCACTTTCGCCAGTATCAGTGACACGATGGTCTCGGCAGCTAATGCGCTAACGTGGTTGTCATCGTGATAGAGCCATCCACCCCGGTTGGAAAAACACAGCGCTGGATCACAAAAAACATCTTCCAGTGACAGCACCTGCACGCCTGAGTTTTGCAGTCGCTGGACCATGTCGTTGAAGTATCGCTGTCGTTCACGGACATCCCGCAGTGTTTCAGTCCATGGATCTGCAGTCTGATCCCGGTACCAGAATTGAAAGGGTTCAACGGACATCCCGGGCACCTGGCCTAGCAGGTAGACCTTCTTACCGGAGTTATGCAGTTCCAGCAGGTCCTTTTCCAGCAAGGCGAATATTTCTTCAGGCGCCAGTGATTCACCGCTGTCTCGCACCTGCCAGGCATGATCCATGAAAACAGGTGTGTAGCGGGCAATGATCACCAGGTGATCTGCATCTGCTTTCAGCATCCGGTTCCTGCGCGCTTCATTCACAATGCTGCAGAACCTGTCTTCGCGGACCGCTGAATAGATGTATGGGCATCCGGCTGAGAAGATCGCAATTGCTGCTCGATGATTGTCACGTAACTGGCGATCAAAGCCCTGACCCAGGGCAGCAGCGTGACTGTCGCCGACGATCATCAGGTTGGGTACAGCCATCTGCAGACCAAACCTGTCCTGGTAGAGCGAGCCATCCTTCGGCATATCCCCAAGCCTGGCGGCTTTAGGCTGTAAAATACCTACAGCACTTGCCAGGGATACCACCAGTACCAGCAATGTGCTGATCGCAACCAGCCAGAGAAACTGCCTTGAGGAAACAGCACCCCGGTTGCGCATGGGTTGCTCCACAAAACGCCAGCTCAGATAGGCGACCGGCACTGACACGGCCAACGCCACCAGCTCATAAATTTCCGAATAGTTCGTCAACCATGCCAGTCGAGTCATGACCAGCAATGGCTGGTGCCAGAGATACAGCGAATAAGACAGGAGACCGAGACCAACCAGCCAGTTCACGGCAAGCAGCGAGGCAAGCTTTGAGCCAGGTCCCGTATAGCGGATCACCAACATGGTTCCGATGACCGGAAGTAACGTTGGCAGGGATGGATCGCTGTGGCTGTCATCAAAAATCACGAACGACACCAACATGAGCAAAAGACCGAGGCTGGACAGCAGATCACTGCCCTCCCCTGACCGCGGCGATACTCCAGCACGGCAAGGATGGCGCCCGCCATCAACTCCCAGATACGGGTCGGGAAAAGGTAAAAAGAGACGCCGGCGGTGGTCAGTGCCAGGTACACAGCCAGCGCGAATGAAAGGCCGGCAATCACCACAAGAATCAGCCAGAGGTGACCCATCCAGCGACTCGCCAGCAGCATCAGGAAAACCAGATAAACCAGGTAAAACTGTTCCTCGACGGCGAGGCTCCAGGTGTGGAGAAAGGGTTTAAAAGGTGCTGACTAGGCAACGTACGAATCCTGGAGCAGGAAGAAAAAATTGGAAACAAACACCATCGCTGCTGCAACGCTGCCGCCTAGTTCCTCGAAGGCGTCCGGCAACATGAGCCACCAGCCGAGCAACAGGGTCACAACCGATACCAGCAGCAGGGCGGGGAGCAATCGGCGTGCACGCCTGAGATAAAAACCGGAATAGGTAAAACTGCCCCGTGATGATTCCTGCAGCATCAATCCCGTGATCAGGTAACCGGATATCACGAAAACACATCGACACCCAGGTAACCACCACCCATGGTGGCATTCAGGTCATCGATATTCGCGTGGTAGAGCATAACGGCCAGGACAGCAATGGCTCGAACACCATCTATCTCAGGCCGATAGGTCATCCGAGTTTCCGCAGTTGCTGGTAAAAGGGCAGAAGCAGGAGGTAGCAAAAGGCGCCGACCATCAGGGTCATGCTGATGCCCGCGGCCATGCTGATGCCGATAGCCATCACAGATGGCCAGCACCCCTGCTGCACCGTTGATACCCCAGAACCAGGGTGTCGGCCGCTCATCAACAGCACTGACAAGCGCCATCCCAGTTGGAAACGCAAACCCCATCAGGATGCCTGCCGGGGCGATAATCGCAACGCTGATCAGCGTTTTCACCGGCTGGCTGGCTGTACGATTGGCTTCAAGTAAATCGGGAAGCAGGAAAGCGACCAGCAGCAGATAGCCCGACGTCAACAAAGACCAGGACAGGAAGGCTTTCCGACTGACCAGCGAAAACCTGCCGGACAACAGGCTGCCAAGTCCTGTGGCAATTATCAGCGATGACAGCAAAACACCCAGCGAATAGATCGGATGTCCGAGGAATACACTGGTTCTCTGCAGCAGTCCGATCTCGATCAACATGAATCCCATGCCGATCAACAGGAAGTAAACTGTCCCCGCAACGACCAGGGGTTTGCCAGCGTTTGCTATCGCACCACGAAGCGGCAGGACAACGGTGGCCAGGACCAGCAACAATGACACCATGAACAGCACGATGAGTGTGACCGTTGCAATGACGTTGCCTTCGCGGATACCGCCACCAATGGTGTCGAGCCCCATCAGTGAGGCACTGATGCGGATCGCTTCAACAGGCCGGTCAAAACGCAGCTGGTTAAAGAAGAACGGACGATCATCGGTTGGTGGAGAAAGGTCATAGGTGTAGTCAGCCGTAACGAGTTCGAGCGCGTCGAGTGACCCAGCGCTGACAATCTTCTGCAGGTCCCGGGAAACGGATTCCTGCAAGGGACTTAGCAGCACCCGGTGTTCAAGGAAATTGGCTGCCTGGTGAAGAACTTCAAGACCCTCACGGTCAAACGGTGAGCGGGACAGCACCAGCGTCGTCACATTGCCCTGGGAAATGAGAAGCAGGTGATCTGCGGGACTTTCAACGCCCAGGGAAATCAGGGTCGCTGCACCCAGCGAAATCAGGCGACGGGTTTCATTGACAGTTTCAGGGTTGAACCAGCGACTCACGGTGAACACACCATCGGGCGCAAGACGGCTGACAAATGTCTGCCAGGCTTCAACCGTATAAAGCCCGTTTTCAGAAAGTGTAAATGCTCCTGCCCCGGTCGCGGCCCATGTATCAACCAGACTCATCTGTATCAGGTCAAAAGATTCATCCGTACGGGCAAACCAGCTGCGCCCTTCATCGACCACCAGCTTCAGGCCGGAAATACGATCAATATTGGTAAAGTCCGCAAATCCCTCCTCGACGGCCAAGAGTCGAATAAAGATCGGGTTCACTTCCACGGCGGTAATGTCGGTCGCGCCAAAGACTGCAGCAGACAGCACATCCCTGCCACCACCAACGCCGATCACCGCGGTTTTTTCCCTGCCTGGCAGGAAATAGGCAATGTTGGTGACGTCAGAGCGCAGAAACTGGAATTCATTCAGGTCACCGCTGAATCGGTAGGCCATCGTGCCCGCGTCGCCGTCTATCTGCAGGCACCGCTGCAACATGGGTTTTGTATTTTCCGGCATGCGCCATGACGGACCCCACATGGCAGGCAGCGCTTCGATTTCGGGAAATACCGCCACTCGGGAAAAGGAATTCCACTCGCGGAAGATATGTGAGCTGCCACCTTCGAAGCTGCCTTTTACAGCCAGCGGCTGCAGCCCGTATGGTCCAAGACCATTAAGTACACTTACCAGGGTCATGACACCCAGCAGCGTCGCCTTCCTGCCGGAACCCGGCGCCTCTGTACCACTGAAGGTGACAGACGCCAGCATCGCCAGCACACCAACCCACATGATCGCCGTGGGTGCATCACTGGCTTCAAGAAGCAACAGGACCAGCACACAACCAACACCGGGACCTGCAAGATCAACACCATACACCCTGCTGATGGGAAACTCACTCCGCGTAAGGGCCAGGCTCACCACCACACCCGAAAAAAAGAAAGGAATGGCAATCGTGATCGCAATTTCCAGCCAGACAATTACCCAGACCAGGGATTTCACCGTGACCGGAACCAGTGTCATCTGGACGATCAGGCAGATAAAGATGCTGACCGCAAAAAGCGTGGTGTAGTGAGCGAGGTCCTGCTGCAGTGTTTTTGAACTGAAACGGTCGCCGCGCAGGTAGACCCAGACGGCGCCGGCCGAAATGCCGAACATCGCCATACTGATGGCAAAAAATGCCAGGTGATACCATGCAAGTACTGAGAGGATCCTGGTCTGCAGCAACTGCAGCATCAGGGTGCAGGCTGTGACGAGAAAGAGCCCGGTATAGAAGCGATAAGCGGTCATGCTTTCCTGAAAGGTCCGTGCTCCGCGATATAGTCTATCTCTTCACTCACGTATCGACGCTCGTTTTTCAGGTAATTGTCGACCGCATCGCGGAACGACTGGTTGGCGATCCAGTGGGCGCTGTATGTATGTGTCGGCATGTAACCTCGAGCCAGCTTGTGTTCGCCCTGGGCACCGGCTTCAACTCTTGCTAACCCCCGCTCGATCGCAAATTCAATAGCCTGGTAGTAACACACTTCGAAGTGAAGAAACGGGTGGTCTTCAATACAACCCCAGTTCCTGCCAAAAAGACACTCTCCACCGATAAAGTTGATCGCACCGGCGACGTAACGTCCATCACGTTTACACATCACAAGGAGGATATCATCGGCCATGGTCTCGCCGATGATCGAGAAAAACTGACGGGTCAGGTAAGGGGATCCCCATTTGCGCGACCCGGTATCCATGTAGAAACGGTAGAAATCATCCCAGTGTCGTTCTTCAATGGCGTCACCAGTCAGGCGCTCGATTACGATACCGTTTTCAACAGCACCGCGCCGTTCCCGCCGTATATTCTTTCGTTTCTTCGAAGACAGGGCAGCCAGGAAGTCTTCAAACGAGTTGTATCCGTCATTTTTCCAGTGGAACTGGTTATGGGTACGCTGCAGAAATCCCAACTCACCCATCAACTGCCACTGCTGCCTGGTCGCGAAGGTGATGTGAACGCTGGACACCTCCATCTGTTCGGACACCTGCATCATGCCGGACAGCAGGTACTTCTCCAGGTCAGGGTCTCCTGTATCGGTTCTTACCAGCAGGCGGCGACCGGTTGCCGGAGTAAACGGCACGGAGACCTGGAGCTTGGGGTAGTACCGCCCTCCCGCACGCTCAAACGCATCCGCCCAGGAGTAATCAAATACATACTCTCCCTGGGAATGACTCTTCAGGTACATGGGTACAACACCAACCAGACCCAGGGACTCGTCCTCAAGGGCGAGGTGGTAAGGCGCCCAGCCAGTCCGGCCGGTTGCGGAACCGCTTTCCTCGAGGGCACTCAGGAAGGTATATGAAACAAATGGATCGTACGGAACCGTCGGATCCGAAGGATTGGCGCAGGCATCCCAACCCTGTTGGCCGATTTCATCGATACCAGTACAGGTCTTCAGGGTATAACTTTGAGTTGAGATACCTCGCCTCGCAATCCGTCAGTTAAAGAACGTCGGGCTTACTTTCCTGGTTACAGGAGTTCTCCGGCAACCAGCTCCAGCGCTTCGATCTGGCCTGCACCCAACAGCATGCTGCCGATCTTGCCGGATTGACCTGCTTCCTTCCAGACCTGCAGACGCTCCTTGATGCGCTCCGCCGGACCAACCAGGTGACACATGTCGACCAGTTCATCAGGTACCGCCGCCATAGCCTCATCTTTCTTGCCGGCCAGGAACAGGTCCTGGATCTTAACGGCAGCATCTTCGAAGCCCAGGGCTTTTGCGTAGTCGTTATAGAAGTTCTTGTCACGCGCACCCATACCGCCAATATACAGCGCCATGTTGCCCTTGATCGGCATACGGCAGTGGTCAAGATCATCACCGATAACAACCGTCACGAAAGGGGCCACGTCAAAATCCATCATTGTCTTGCCAGCTTTATCCAGGCCTTTCTGGACGCTTCCCAGGAGTACGTCAACTTTCTCCGGCGGTACCCAGATCGGGAAAACTCCGTCAGCGCACTCGGCAGAAGTCTCTAGCCCCTTGGGCGTGATAGAGGCTGTATAGATCTTGATATCGTTGTCGGCCTGCAGAATGCTCTTCAGCGGTTTACCAAGGCCGGTGCCGTCATCGCCCGTATATGGCAGGCTGTAATGGTACCCCTGGTGCTCAACGGCCTCTTCACGGGCAAAAATCTTGCGCAGGATATCGATGTATTCCCGGGTACGAGTCATGGGTCGGCCATAAGCCACACCATGCCAGCCCTCGACGACCTGCGGTCCTGAAGCACCAAGACCGACAATAAAGCGACCGTTTGAAAGCTGGTTCAGCGTCATCGCCGTCATTGCTGTACAGGCAGGTGTCCTGCCAGGCATCTGCATGATCGCCGTGCCGACCTTGATCTTGTCGGTCTGGGCCAGGATCCAGGCTGCAGGAGTGACGGCATCAGAGCCATAGGCTTCTGCCGTCCAGACGGAGTCATAACCCATGCTCTCCGCTGCCTTGATACGATCTATATCAATACCGATGACCTTGCCACCGATACCGTTCAGTATTCCAAGTTTCATAAGGATTTCCTCGTTTATTGATTCTTCCAGGCGCTTAGTTTCTATGCGCTTAGTTTCTATGCGCTTAGTTTCTGCAACAGCTCTTTCGCGTGATCATCATCCCTGGCAGGCAGCGAGCCCATGGTTCGATCCACAAGGCCATCGTAGCGTGCCCGGAACTTGTCCACCACATCATCAATCTCGGCAACCACGGCAAACTCTTCCAGGATGTCATCGGTGATGAGCGTGCCCATTTCATCCCATTTGCCCTGCTTGGAGAGCTTGTTCAATTCCGGCTGCAGGTCACCCCAGCCGTGTACACCAAGTACCGGGGCATAGGCAGGTGTCGAGCCATAAAAAGCGATTTGCTTGCAGACAGCCTGTTTGGTGGCATTAAATTCCTCTTCCGTGTTTCCGGTCACGATAAACCCGGGATAAGACACTTCAAAGTCATCCCTCGAGCGACCTGCCTTTGCAAGCCCCTTTTCCACAGCAGGCAGGGTCACTTCCTTCAGGTACTTCTGCGTGGTGAATGCATGGATGATGACACCATCTGCGACCTCACCGGCCACTTCCGTCATGAGCGGTCCCACCGCAGCAAGAAACACCTTCGGGGCGCCATACTCTGTGTCCAGCGGAGTGAACATGGGCGTCATCAGGGAGTGCGTATAGAAATCGCCTTCAAAAGACAGGGATGTGCCGTTATGCCAGCAATCCCAGATAGCTCGCATGGCGGAAATAAACTCGCGCATTCGTGCGGCAGGTTTTGACCAGGGCATGCTGAATCGCTTGGTGATGTGCGGCCTGATCTGTGAACCGAGACCGAGGACAAAGCGTCCCTTGGAGAAGCTGTTGAGGTCATGACCAATGTTGGCGAGGTTCATCGGAGTCCTCGAAAAAGCAACCGCAATCGACGTCACCAGCTCGATGTTTTCTGTTTCCTGGGCAGCGAGCAGCAATGGGAAAAACGGATCATGTGAGGTTTCCGCTGTCACAGCACCGTGGTATCCCAGTTTTTCGAGACGCTGGGCGTGGCGATTCGCGCCAGACAGGTCTCCCATCAGTCCACCATCAACTTTCATTGGTTATATCCCTCTATTTCGAAAAATTCTTGGCCGTGAAGGCTTCATAGGTCCGCATGGCATCCTTCGGTGACGTGCAGGAAATGATGTGCGTGGTGATACCCATCTCGCCGCGCTCACGGATCATGTCATGGCACTCGGATTCCGTGCCGATAATGCCAATCTCATCGATCAGCTCATCAGTCAGTGCACCGGTTGTTTTATCACGGTCTTTTTCTGCCCAGCCTTCTCGGATAGTCGCTGCGACATCCTCGTAGCCACACCAGGCAAGGAAGTTGTTGTAAACCGGCGTTGCGTAATAAGGAGCAAATGCTGCCCGGAATGCATTACGGGCGCTTTCCTTGTCATCAGTCACAACAACCATGTGCCGACAGACCACATCGATATCCTCAGGCGCCTTGCCGGCCCGTGTGCCACCTGCCCTGACGTGATCCATCATCCTGGGCAGGGCCCCCTTGGGGAACAGGTTCAGGATGACCCCGTCCGAAAATTCTGCTGCCGCTTCCAGCATCTTTGCCCTGAGCGCCGCCATGTAGATCGGTTGTTCTTCACCCTCAGCGAGTGGCATCTGGCGATAGCCGTGACTCTGCACGGTCTCACCGTCGTAGTTGGTTTTTTCACCGTTAAGCATCTGCTTGACGAGTTCCGTGGTTTCTTTCACCCGGGTCAACGGCTTTTCAAAATTGATACCGTGCCAGTTTTCCATCATGGTCTGGCTGGAAGAGCCAAGCCCGAGAATAAAACGCCCCCCGGACAACTTGTTCAGCACATGACAGGTAGAAGCAAACACGGCAGGTGTTCGGGTAAAAACCGGCACAATCGCAATACCAATCCTGACACGCTCCGTATTCATGGCGACAGCAGCCGTCGTGGTCAGTGCATCGATACCGCCCGAGTCGGCGAACCAGAGATCATCATAGCCTTCAGCCTCTGCCCATTTTGCCATCTCAATGGTGTTCTCAACGCCCCTGGGGTCCGGGAGCGTCAATGCGGTTCTCTGCGGCACTGCCATAAGTTTTTCCTTTTATTCTTTTCCTGATTATTTGATGGTGATGGCTAGATGATATCCTGGCTGGACAGTCTTTCTTCACCTGCCGGACCCACGCTGTTGCGCACCAAGTCGTGTTTGCTTTTCTTGCGCTCGTACTTCTTCGCAGAAGTGTATACGGGCTCCGACAGTGTCACTGCACCAAAAGACTTTTGGCGCTGCAGTTCCGACACTTCGCCATAGGTTGTTGATCTTTGCCGAGGTGTCCTGCCAATACTTCGAATAATATCTTCCATTTCTTCGGGCGAGGTTTCCTGGCCATGTGAAGCGCCGGCTGCCCGGGTAATGGTCTCGTTCATCAGCGTGCCACCCAGGTCATTCACACCCGCCTGCAGGCAGGCACGAACACCGTCATGGCCGAGCTTCGTCCAGGAAGCCTGGATGTTCCTGAAATGCGGATACAGCACCAGGCGGGAAATCGCGTGAATCAGTACCGCCTCGCGGAAGGTTGGCCCCTTGCGTGCATGCCCTTTCAGGTAAATAGGAGATTCCATGTGAATAAAGGGCAGAATAACGAATTCGGTAAAGCCACCGGTCTTCTCCTGCAGATCACGAATCCTGAGCAGGTGCCTCGCAATATGATGATACTGCTCCATGTGACCGTACATGATGGTTGCGGTGGTGTTAAACCCTTCAGCATGGGCCGCTTCCATCACCTCCAGCCACTGGGCTGTATTGATCTTGTCGGGGCAGAGTGTGGCACGTACCTCGTCATCCAGGATTTCAGCCGCTGTGCCAGGCAATGTGCCCAGGCCGGCCTCTTTAAGCTCTGAGAGGAACTCCCGAATCGGTTTCCCAAGGGTCTTTGCTCCCTGCCAGACTTCCAGCGGCGAGAAGGCATGAATATGCATGTCCGGCACGACCTGCTTGATGGAATGAACAATGTCGATATAGGTCTGGCCGGTATACTCGGGATGGATACCGCCCTGCAGGCAGACTTCGCTGGCACCGCGATCCCAGGCCTCACGGGTGCGGCGCATGATTTCTTCATGGGACAGATCGTACGGCTTGCCACGGAGGTTTTCGCTCATCTTGCCTTTGGAGAAGGCACAGAACTGGCATTTGAAGTAACAGACGTTCGTATAGTTAATGTTCCGGTTGACGCAATAAGTCACCTCGTCGCCGGCAATCTCCCTTCGAAGCCTGTCTGCTGCCTGGCACACTGCCGTGTAGTCATCACCTCTCGCCTGGAACAGGCGAACAATATCCTGCT
>JADHNI010000085.1 GCA_016779585.1 Pseudomonadales bacterium | reverse complement strand
GTACCTGCCCTGCCCCGGAACACCATGGGCAAGGTGCAGAAGAATGTATTACGGGAGATGTTCAGCTAAAATACAGCTTTAGAACACCTCGACCCTCGAATCATGCTTAGAATCGGCGTTCTGGCCTCCCATACGGGAACCAACTTTGAGGCGATCGCCGATGCCTGTCAAAGCGGTGACCTGAACGCATCCCTGCAACTGCTGATCTGTAACAATTCCAGTGCAGCTGTTATGGAAAAAGCGCGACGGTGCAGCGTTCCTGCATTACATATGTCCTCGACGACGCATCCTGAAAAACTGGACGCAGCGATCTGCAATACCCTGGTTGAGCACAGGGTCGAACTGGTGGTCCTGGCCGGCTACATGAAAAAACTTGGACCCGCTGTGCTGGAAACCTACCAGGAAAGGATCATCAACGTTCATCCATCATTGCTGCCAAAACATGGTGGCGCCGGATACTACGGGGCAAGAGTCCATCAGGCTGTCATCGATGCAGGTGAAAGCGAGACAGGTGCAACTGTTCACCTGGTCAACAATGAATATGACCGGGGTGAAATCCTTCTACAGGAAAAGATTGTCGTCGAAAGCAGTGACACGGCAGACTCTCTTGCTGAAAGACTTCGACCCATTGAACACCAGATGCTGATCAACGCTATCCGGTTATTTACAGAACGTTCCCTCGAGAAAGGTGCTTCACATGAGTAGAGCCAGGAAAAACCCCCGTGCCCCGGTCGCCCTGATGGCCTGCGAGTCCGGCCGCAGTTTCGCTGAGTCGGTTGCCAGTCACATGGGCATGAAACTGGTCCCTAGTGAAGAAACCTGGTTTGCCTGCGGTGAGGGCAAGTTTGAAATCGGGGCAAACGTCAGGGGGCACGACGTCTATATATTCCAGTCTCCGGCCGGACCACAGGATGAAAGGAGCATCTATGATCGCTTCCTGATGCTGCTGCACGCTATCGAGGCAGCAGCACTTTCCGACGCCCAGTATGTCACGGCGGTTGTGCCCTATTACCCGGGCGCCAGGCAGGACAAACGCAAGGGCCGAACCCGGGAGGGTATCAGCGCCGGCCTGTTCGCTCGCCTGATGCAAAGCGCTGGTGTGGACCGGGTGATGACTGTTGAGATCCACAATGACTCGATTGCAGGCATGTTCACGCCTTCTCTCGCACACCTTGAAAACGTTTTCCTGACGCGCCAACTGGTGTCATGGCTGAAAGCACATAAACTGACTGGAGATGTGGTTGTCTCACCGGATGTTGGTTACCTCGAAAGAGCACGGGCCTATGCGGAAGAACTTTCAGCGGATCTGGCCGCGCTGTCCAAGGAACGGGACTATTCAAAACCTAACCAGGTGTTTCGCTCTACCCTGATTGGCGAGGTAAAAGACCGGGATGTTCTGCTCGTGGATGACATCGTCGATACCGCCGGATCAGTTGTCTCGGCGATCGAGGAGCTGAAACAGCAGGGCGCAGTAAACATCAACGTCGCCTGTGTGCACCCTTTAATGAACGGTCCGGCGTGGGAACGATTGTCTGAAATCTCGGCAAGGGCAGAGAAGGAAGGGTGGAAATTTAAGATGGTCGGCACCAGCGTGATCGAACACAAGGACACCCCGGACTGGTACTACATATTCCCCATAGAAAGCCTGATTGCCCGGGTGCTGGAGAAAATCAACCTGAGAGGCAGCGTGACAGGCGTCCAAAACGCCTTGAAGGGGTAAGCAGCTTCCTCTATCCTCTGACCCGTGAAAAAAACACTTCATACATTGAACATTGCGATCATCCGCATAATGATCATTATTCGACAACGAATGGTGGGTTAAAGCGTGAGAATCGCAAAAAGACCCGCCAACGGCGGGTTTTTTTTTGCCTGTAACAGGATAGAAGATGACGGACTCTACCATTCCAACCAGCGACGGCTTTAGTTTCGTAGACGCCGAGCACCGCGTGCTCGATTTCTGGCAGAAAGAAAAAGTTTTCCAGCAATCGCTGGCGAACACCGAAAACGGCGAGCCATACATTTTCTACGACGGGCCTCCATTTGCGACCGGCTTACCGCACCATGGTCATCTCGTCGGCTCGATTCTGAAAGATGCTGTACCACGCTATTGGACCATGAAAGGCCGGTATGTCCAGCGCCGGTTTGGCTGGGATTGCCACGGGCTGCCGATTGAACACGAGATAGACAAATCTCTCGGCATGTCATCACTGGAAGCGGTAGAGAAGCTTGGTGTAAAGGGTTACAACGATGAATGTCGTGGCATCGTGCAGCGTTACACAGCGGAGTGGGAGAAGACCATCAACCGGATCGGTCGCTGGGTCGACTTCGAAAACGACTACAAAACCATGGAACCCTGGTACATGGAATCCGTATGGTGGGTTGTCAGCCAACTCTGGGAGAAGGACCTGATATACCGTGGAGAGAAAGTTGTCCCATTCTCCACCGCTCTGGGTACTGTACTGTCCAACTTTGAAGCGGGCTCCAACTACAAGGACGTGCAGGACCCTGCGGTAACGGTCCTGTTCAAGCTTAAGGACGATGACAGGTACATCGCCGCCTGGACCACGACACCCTGGACACTACCGTCCAACCTGGCTCTGTGCGTCGGCAAGGACATCGACTATGTGGAACTAAGAGACAAGGAAACAGGGCAAAACATCATCGTTGCAGAGACAAGGGTTGAATACATAAGCAAAACCCGCGACGTGGAGGTCTCAGGCAGCTTCAAGGGAGAAGAACTTGTCGGCAAACGCTATGAACCAATGTTCCCCTATTTCACCCAATATGAAGCAGAAGGTGCGTTCGTTGTACTCGAAGATGACTATGTCACCACAGACAGCGGTACCGGTATCGTGCACCAGGCCCCGGCGTTTGGTGAAGACGATTTCCGGGTACTGAAGGCAGCAGGAATCAGCGCAACGCCCTGTCCCGTGGATATGGCGGGTCAGTTTACCGATGAAGTCCGGGATTTCGCCGGCCAGCATGTCAAGGAAGCAGACAAGGACATCATCCGGCACCTGAAGGATGCAGGGAAACTCTATATCCAGGACGTCATCGACCATAGTTACCCCTTCTGCCCGCGCAGTGACACCCCGATCATCTACCGAACCATCGACAGCTGGTATGTCAAGGTTGAGCAGATGCGTGACGACCTGCTGGCGTCAAACGCGCAGATCAACTGGGTACCCGTCCACATCAAAAATGGCCGCATGGGCAACTGGCTGGAGGGCGCCATTGACTGGGCAATCTCGCGAAACCGCTACTGGGGTACGCCGTTGCCTATCTGGATCAACGACGAAACCGGCAGCCAGAAATGTATTGGCTCCAGGCAAATGCTGAAGGAACTGACAGGTGTCGAACTGGATGACCTGCACCGCGAAAATGTCGATCCGTTAACGTTCACTATTGAAGGAGAGCCCGGGACCTATCGTCGGATCGAAGAGGTCCTGGATTGCTGGTTTGAATCCGGCTCCATGCCTTACGCACAGTTGCACTATCCGTTCGAGAACCAGTCTATGTTCGAACGGGGTTTTCCCGCGGAATTTATCGCCGAGGGTCTGGATCAGACGCGAGGCTGGTTCTATACGCTGATTGTCCTGGGTACTGCCCTTTATGGCACTCACCCATTCAAGAACGTTATCGTAAACGGCATTGTGATGGCAGAAGACGGCAAGAAGATGTCAAAGAGCCTGCGCAATTATTCCCCGCCAGACGAGCTCATGGAAACCTATGGCGCAGATGCACTGCGCCTCTACCTGATCAATTCAGGGCTGGTAAAGGCCGAGGAGCAAAGGTTTGCTGACAGCGGAGTCAAAGACATGGTCCGCCGTGCCTTACTGCCCTGGCTCAATGCATTCAAGTTCCTGCATACCTATACGGAAATTGACGGCTGGCGTCCGGACAATACCCGACCTGAGTCCAGCAATATCATGGACCAGTGGATCCTGTCACGCCTGGAATCGCTCAAAGCCAGTATCGCAGAGGAAATGGACAACTATCGTCTCTATAACGTTGTGCCTGCGCTGTTCGACTTTATTGAAGACCTGACTAACTGGTACATCCGACTCAATCGGCCGCGGTTCTGGGCCGAGGGTAACGACGACAAACTGTCTGCTTACCAGACGCTTTATACCACCCTGTATGAACTCAGCCTGTCGATGGCGCCTTTTGCACCCTTCCTGTCGGAAACGGTATACCAGGCACTTCGGGAATATGGCTCAGAAGACCTGCCCGGTTCCGTTCATCTGTGCACCTACCCGGAAGCCAGCCAGGCACGCATCAAGCCATTGCTGGAACAGGCTGTGACACGAATGCAGCACATCATCCTGCTGGGCCGACAAAAGCGGAACCAGGAAAAGGTAAAAACCAAGATGCCTGTGGCTTCGATCACTATCGTGCACCGGGACACAGAGTTGCTCGATGAAATCGCCCGGCTCGGGGACTATATTCGCGATGAGCTGAATGCGAAGCACCTCGAGTATTCAACGGAGGAAAACAGATACATCCACCTGTACGCGAAACCCAATTCTCCGGTACTCGGCAAACGTCTCGGCAAACGCTTCAAGGACTTCAAGCAGCAGATTGAAGAACTCAGCAGCGAGCGCATTGACCAGTTACAGAATGAGGGCAGCATTACCCTGGGCGACGAACAGTTTGGTATTGAAGACATCCTTATCTTCCGCGAAGCCATGGAAGGGACGAACGCCGTATCCGACCGCTTCATCTCCATAGACATGGATTGCACCCTGAACGATGAGTTGATTCTCGAAGGTCTGGCACGAGAGGTCGTCAACAGGGTCCAGAAGTCGCGCAAGGATTCCGGGTTCAACGTAAGTGATCGTATCAACCTCACTATCAAGGCTGACGGCCAATTGCGTGACGCAATCGAACAACACGGGGAGTACATCCAGCGTGAAACGCTCGCGGTAGCTACCGAGATGAGCGAGGACGCCCAGACCTTCGAGTTTGAAATAGAAGGCGAGACACTCGGCCTCTCCCTGAAGCAGGTCTAGTTTGCAGCGCGTTGCTGCAGCGAAAGGTTCGCCGTCTCGATCAGCTCATCAACGCTGAATGGTTTCTTGATGAAATAGGCATCATCATCATTGCTGATGTCACTAATCACCTGTTCCTGGTGATAACCCGAGATCAGGATCACCGGTACCCGAATACCGCTGGCACGAATGGTCCTGTAAACATCGGTACCAGACAACTTTGGCATGGTGCAGTCGAGCACAAACAGGTCAAAGGATCCGCCTGAGATATTCACCTGCCGGTTGGCTTCCCGTCCGTCGTCCACTGAGACGACTGCGAAACCGTCACTTTCCAGGATAGAGGCAATAAGGCTTCGAATTCTCGAATCGTCATCTGCCAGCAACACTCTTCCCTTGATCCTCGCCGGCAAACTCCTGGCGGACTGGGGCGTGACCTGTTCCACATCCTGGTAAGAAATAATCGGGAAGTAGGCTGTGAATGTGGAACCCGTGCCCTTTACTGACTCAATCTGGACGAATCCCTTGTGTTGGCGAATGATGCCTGCAATCGACGACAGCCCAAGACCTTTTTTACTGGCGTGGCTGCTTTCTGAATAGAAGGGGTCAAAGATTTTTTCAATCTGGGCGGCGTCCATACCAACACCGGTGTCTACAACACGCAGATACACGTATGCGCCGGGTTCGTGCTTGTCCGAGAACCAGCCTTTACGCAACTGCTCGCTCGTTACCTGGGACAAACCGGTCTGGACCTCAACAAAACCCTCGCGATCCTCAATTGCGTCCACTGCGTTGGCTATCAGGATCATGGCGACCTGACCAATCTGCACAGCATCGCCTTTCACCAGCGGCAGATCATTTGCCACCTTGTGCACCAGGTGTATTTTGCGAGGAACGATGGAATTAATCAGACCGGACATGTTGTCCACAACCCGTGAGATGTCAACCGATTCAAACTCAATGGCACCTTTGCCGGCGTAGACGAGCATCTGGGAGGTCAGATCCGCTGCTTGTCTAGCACCGGACAGCACCATGTATAAGTCCTTTCTCACCTCCGAGTCTGGCGGCAACTTCTTCATCGCGAGATTGGTATAACCCAGCACGCTGGTGAGCATATTGTTGAAGTCATGCGCAATACCACCGGCAAGCACACCGAGACTTTCATGTTTCTGGGCCTGACTGAACTGCAGCTCGAGCCTGCGATTTTCCTGTTCGTATCGCTCCAGCTTTTCATCTTTGACAGCCAGGCTGTCGACCATCGACTCGAGGTGAACGATCGCCAGTGCACTGCCTGTCAGCAGGACAGCAATGCCATCAAAGAACAGGAGCGTCATCACGAGCGTCTGGTCGGGGAGCACCGTCATAAGGAAACGCAGGCCCAGGTGTATGGCAATCAGGCTCGCGATACAAATTCGACCGGGTGAGATCTGGTCCCTCAGCATGTTTACGGTAGCAATTGTGACCAGCAATGCTGCTGGAGCTTCCAGCAGCAGCCAACCAGTCCTGGAAACATCGCCAAACAACAGCAGGATGGACGCAATCACCAGGGTGGTACCAGCCATCTGTGAAATACGAGTCAGTGATACCTTGGATTGCGACAGGTTCGAGGCAACCGCGTACAGAAAAACAGACAGGACCAGAACAAATCCCAATGACAGCGCCTGTAACCAGTCGTGACCCGTCACATGAACAGCCGTGGCAGTTAACTGCACCATAAAAGCTGCAACAATGGCATAGGCACAGTTACGCAACGATACTTCGTTGGTCCTGCGGTAATAGTAGACAAGCCCCATGACCGTCACCGCGAAGAACAGGCCCATCAGGCTGTCTGTGGCCAGCAGTTCCTGATTTGTATAGTTCATGTGAACCCTCGTGGGGAATTCCTGTTCCCAGTATGACATATTAGGAAGATTCAGCGTGTCGGCACGTTTCGGAGATACAGGCCTATGGATGAGTTACTGCAATTATCCCTGCGCGAGCTTTACGGGCAGATTACAGCTGGACGAGTATCCTGCAGGGACCTGACCCGTACCTACCTCGACCGGATAGACAAGGTAAATCCGCAGATTAACGCGGTGGTACGGCTGGAAGCCGACATGGCAATGAAACAGGCTGAGCGCAATGATATCGCCCTGAAGAGTGGTGAATCTCCGGGCAGGCTGTTCGGTATCCCAATGACCATCAAGGACAGCCTGAATACCTACGATATGGTCACCACCTGGGGTACCAGCGGACGTGAGAGCTTTCGTCCCGGCAAAGATGCCAGCTGTGTGGCGAGGCTGCGCAATGAAGGCGCTGTGCTGATGGGGAAAACCAATACACCGGAATTTACCCTGGCGTTCAAATCCAGTAACTCGCTCTTCGGCCGCACCAGCAATCCCCATGACCTGACGCGTACCTCGGGGGGAAGCAGCGGCGGCGCTGCAGCACTGATTGCCGCCCACGGCACACCATTTGATATCGGTACAGATACCGGTGGCAGCATCCGACTGCCTGCACACTTTTGCGGCGTTGCCGGAATCAAACCAACGACAGGCCGCATACCCTGCACAGGCAACGGGCTTCCCAGCATGGGGTTGATTGCGCCGCTGACACAGCCGGGTCCCATGGCAAGACAAGTGGACGACCTGGCTTATCTTCTGGACATTATGAGAGGACCCGACAACCTCGATCCTCAATGTGTTCCGGCACCCTGGTACGAGCCTGCAGATGTTGACGTATCGACGCTGCGGGTCGCCTAGCATACAGACAATGGACTGAAGACACCCGATGCCGACATTGTCAGCACAGTCCAGAGTGTAAAGGACCTGTTGGCAGAACACCGAATATCCATCAGCGAAGCAAGGCCCACCGGTGTGGAAATGTCCGCAATGATTTATGGCCACCTGATGAGAGCTGACGACGGGGAAATGGTCGAGGCGCTACTCGAGGAAAACAACACGCATTCGCCGTCCCCGGAAGTGGCGGCAATCCTGGAGAACAGGGGTAGGCCGATAGCCGCCCGGGAATTTGCCCAGGTGATCAGCCTCTGGCACAGCTACCAGAGCTCCATGTTGAGCCTGTTTAATGACTTTGATGTGCTGATCTGCCCGGTCAACGCCCATACCGCAATCCTGCACGAACAACAGGAAGACTTCCTCGCGTATACCTACACAGCCGCTTACAACCTGACCGGCTGGCCCGGTCTTGTGATCAGGGCCGGGACAGATGGCAAGGGTCTGCCAATCGGCTTGCAGATCCTGGCAGCACCGTTCAGGGAAGATCACTGCCTGGCGATGGGCCAGTGGCTGGAAGAACAGCTGGGTGAGTTTCCCGGCCCAAACCTCTGATGTGTGAACCATTTCCAACGCTGAAACGTCTAAACTGCAACGAAATGAACGATGTAACGCGTATAGTTCGCGTTACATCGTTCAATACTGGCCCGCTAAAGGTGACTTCGGCTATGCTACGCACCCTTCCGCTGTAATCCGGGCCAAAACGACTAATGCAACCTGCTGGACCAAACATCATGTTCAAAGCCTTTTTATTTGTTGTCGCCCTCTGCGCATCAACCATCTCGTCTGCTGCAACGCTGGAGGAGATCTACAACCTTGCCGTGGAAAACGATCCCGAACTGGGTGCAGCCCAGGCTGTATTCCTGTCCAGGAACGAGGTTGTTGACCAGAGCCGGGCGCTGATAATGCCGAACATTATTGTGGGCGGACAGACATCCGACAACAAGCGGGAGTTCATCTCCGGAGGACTACCAACCTCGGAGTTTAACGACCACAGCTGGTTTGCTGTTTTGAACCAGCCTGTCTTCCGGCTGGACAGCTGGTATCGGTTCCAGCAGTCAAAGAACATCCAGGCTGAAGCCATGGCCACCTTTGCTGCAGAGCAACAGGCACTGCTGGTAAGGGTTGCCGAAAGTTACTTTGCCATTCTTGAAACCGAGGCTGCACTTTCTGCCTCGAACGCCGAACGTGACGCGGTGCAAAGACAGTTGGAGCAGGTGCAGCAACGTTTCGACGTCGGTCTGGTCGCGATCACCGATGTACTGGAATCGCAGGCAGCCTTTGACTCATCCACCGTAAACGTCATCGAAGCAGAGGGTGCGCAGTCATCAAGTTTTGAGCCGCTGGTTCGACTGACCGGCAGCGTCTTCAATGACATCAACGGTCTTGCGGAAAACTTCCCGGTCCGTTACCCGGACCCGCAGAATGAAGATGCCTGGGTCCAGATGGCTCTGGAAAACAACTACCAGCTGGCAGCCGCGAGAGAACGACTGAAAACCGCTGAGCGAGGGCTGCAGCTTGCCAAAGCCGGCCACTACCCCACCATCGATGCCCAGGTACAGTATGGCCACAGTGTTTCCGGCGGTTCCAATTTCCTGGGGGAAAAGATCGACCAGACCAGTGCAATTCTCAGTATGAACGTGCCCATTTACCAGGGTGGCGGCGTCAGATCACAGGTCAAGGCTGCGGGTTATGACGTTGAAGCGGCCCAGAAAAGCCTGGACCTGATTCAGCGCCAGGTCGTGGAGAACACACGCAATCTCTACATCGCGATAAATACCGATGTTGCGAGAGTCAGGGCAAGACTGCGCGGTATCGAATCAAGCCAGAGTGCACTGGACGCAACACAGACAGGGTACGAGGTGGGCACTCGAAACATCGTCGACGTATTGAATGCTCAGCGTAATCTTTACCTGTCGCAATTCCAGTACGCCAGCGCACGACATCTTTACGTTCTGGACACGCTGAGACTCAAGCAGATTGTTGGCACACTCAGCCCGCAGGATTTGTATGACCTGAATCAGTTCATTGACAACGACATCGTCGTATCAAGAACCACACCTACGACCCGGTGATCCTCTTGAAATACCTGGCAGCAGTCATCGCAACCCTTGCGGTTATCGTCGGTCTCTACTCCTTTGCAACCAGCGATGGTGACAGCAATGGGCCGATGAATCTGGTTGCTGACGCCGAACTTGAGAAAGTGTTCTACACGGACGATGAGAAAAACAACATCGCCGTATTCGAGAACGCGAGCCCCAGCGTCGTTTTTGTCACCAACACCCAGTTGAGGCGCCAGAGATTCTCCCTCAATGTCATGGAGATTCCCCGCGGCAGTGGTACCGGCTTTATCTGGGATGACTCCGGCCTGATCGTAACCAACTTCCATGTAGTCTACGGGGCAAACCGAATCACCATCACGCTGCAGTCAAACAAAAGCTACCAGGCTGAAGTTGTCGGTACCGCACCTGAGAAGGACATCGCACTGCTCAAAATTGACGCACCCGAAGAAGAGCTTAAGCCACTGCCTCTCGGCGATTCTGCCTCATTGGCAGTCGGTCGAAAGGTTCTGGCCATCGGTAACCCCTTCGCCCTGGATACTACCCTGACTGTTGGCGTGGTCAGTGCGCTCGGCAGGGAAATCAAATCAATCACCAACCGAACGATCAAGAACGTGATCCAGACCGATGCCGCGATCAACCCGGGCAACTCAGGCGGACCTTTGCTGGATTCACACGGTCGACTGGTTGGTGTTAACACCGCTATCTATTCCCCATCAGGTGCCAGTGCAGGGATAGGATTCGCGATTCCCGTAAACACGGTGGCAAAGATCGTGCCGCAGCTGATTGAGCATGGGAAACTGATTCGCCCGGTCCTGGGGATCGAAACACTGACTGACTACTGGACCAGGCGACTCAGGGTTAAAGGTGTTGCCATTCTCTCCGTCAGGGAGGGCATGCCTGCCGACCTGGCAGGTATGGTGGGTGTCAGGGAGGATCGTCGCGGCAATATCCACCTGGGTGACGTGATCATTGCGATAAACGGGGAAGGCGTAACCAACGAGGATTCTCTGCTGACGCAACTGGAGCAATACAAGCCCGGAGATGTGGTTGAGGTCACCACGCTCAAGGACGAAGAAATTCACAACTACGACGTCACACTGGCAGCCCCGGAAGAGTAATGTTCCTGCAGGAATTCGACAAAACCCAGAAAGAGGCATTCATTTGCCTCGGGCATAACGTCGTTGTTGCTGATGGCGATCTCACACCGGATGAACAGGTTATGATGGACAACCTGAAACGTGAGATCGGTCTCGAGACATCCTTTGACCCACATTACATACCGCTCGACGGCATCAATGAGATCTTTACCACCCACAGGTCCCGGGTTGCGGTGCTGATCAACCTGGTCCGCCTGGGCTACGCTGACGGTGCCTTTGAAGTGGAAGAACAGATGCTGGTGGAGCAGGTGTGCAAATATCTCGAGATCGGTGATGAAGAATTCAGCCGCATCGAGAACTGGGTACGCCGGCTGATTGCCCTTGAAAAAGAGGCCATGGCGCTGATGTAGCGCCAACTGATATCGTTCATGCCGTTCGCATTGCTCCTGTTGTTGTTTCTGGTCACCGGCTGCGCCACGACGACAGAAGATAACCAGGAAACCGGGGATGACACACCAGTTGTGGAAACAGGCGAACGGCTGATTGCATCACCTCCCGCTAACTGGCAACGGGTTTACCAGGTCAACAACCAGACCTTGCGTCTCTCTGACTTTATCCCTTCCGGCGAGGAACCGTCGAACTGGAAAACCAAACTGTCGTTCGAATCACACCTGGCTGACCAGATAGAAATCGACCCACTGGACCTCCTGAAAATTGATGCAGACTCTGCACAAAAAAACTGCAGGGCAACACAGCAGTTCAACATCTACGCCGGATACGAGAACAACTACGAGGCTGCTGTCCAGCTGCTGCTGTGCTCCGAAAATATCAATCGAGAAATGGGTGAAATCGCGTTGATCAAGGCGATTCGCGGCAACGAGCACTACTATGTCATTCGCCTGATCCGAAGAATCCCGCCGTTCCAGCCAGGGGAACACGAACTTGAAGATGAAGAGATTGCCGCCTGGTCACGATACCTGAGCCGAATCTACGTGTGCGACGACAGCGACACACATCCATGCAAGGGCGGGGCAGAAAACTAGACAACGCCGTATCGTTGTTCAGACATCGCTGATCGCATTCGGACGGTAACGGAGCATCCTGTTGCCATGCGCCTATTCAGTTCGCTCCACCAGGCTTCATTCAGCATCGCTCCAGGTCTCTGCCTGCTGTGCAACCAGGCAACTTCCCGACGTTTTGACCTTTGCACCTGTTGTGAAATTGAGCTGCCTCAACTTACCCAGGGCTGCTACTACTGCGCAGAGCCTCTAACCGATTCAGGGACATGCGCGCGGTGCATGTCTGACGCCCCAGCATTCAGTAAGGTGCTCTGCGCGTTCGAATACGCGCACCCCGTCGATCACCTGATCCAGGAATTCAAGGACAAAGGCCATCGCGCGGCCGGGTTCGTCTTAACGCAACTGGCAATAAAACATCTGGCGTCGCAACTGCAGGCGATCCCTCATCGTGATCTGCTGCTCACATCTGTGCCGCTGCACCCCGCCAGGATAAGAAAACGCGGTTTCAACCAAGCGGAGCTCATCGCAGGATGGCTGGCTGAGGCCACGGGTATTGAACCAAACCACAAGCTGCTGAATCGAAATCGCGATACTGGCAGCCAGCGAAGTCTTAAGCTCGTTGAGCGACAGAGGAACTTGAGCCAGGCCTTTCAAGTGTCCGAGCCTGCTGAGGTCAAGAACAGAACGCTCCTTCTGGTGGACGATGTAGTGACCACCACAAGCACCGTCCGGGAGGTCAGCTACTGCCTGATGGAAGCCGGCGCTGCAGATGTCATCGTACTCGCACTGGCCAGGACAAGGTCAGGACGCACTAGTTCACTCTGAGCCGGTCCATTCCTGTCGAGACTGTTCCGCACGGTCCAGGGCCAGACGCGTAAACAGCGGACCGACCAACTCAAACAGTACCGTCGCGCTGATGACAAGGGGCAGCAATAAATCACGGTGCTCAGGAAAGTAGCTGCCGGCAACCAGCGCCATCCCGATCGCAACACCAGCTTGTGGCAACATGGCCACGCCCATCCAGTTGCGCGTAACCGGGTCTGTTTTAACAAGAAATCCACCGATTCAGGCGCCAGACAGCTTGCCGAGTACACGCAGGGAAATATAGGCAAGACCGATCGTTCCGATTTGCAGCAGCAAATTCACTTCAAGTGACGCTCCGGCGAGCACAAAAAACAGCATCATGAATTGATCCTCTATACCTTCAATCGCATGAAACGGATAATCGTGGTGTTGCGCCAGGTTAGCGATCGTCGAACCTAGAACCATCACCGCAATCAGGTAAGATACATCGAACCAGAGTGCGACCCCGCCACAGAGAAATACAACACCCAGTGCTTCAGTCATACTGGGTTTACCGGGTTTCAAGCGTCCTGTTAGATAGGTCGCCGGCACACCAATCAGGAAGCCAAGGCATATGGCACCGCCAATATGCTTGAGCGTCATGAGAAATGGACCGTTGTTGAAGCTTCCGTCATACAGTGGAAAGGCGATTGCGATGCCGATACCAAAAAGCATGAGAGCCCAGGCATCGTCCAGGGCAACAATTGAAAGAAGCAAATCCTTGAAACGGCCACCCGCACCAGTTTCCGTGACGATATCCAGTACGGCAGCGGGAGCAGTTGCCGCAGCAATGCAGCCAAGCAAAACTGCGACGACCACATCAACGCCTATCAACATGAGACCCAGGCTGACCAATATCGCGGTTACAAGTGCTGTCACCAGAGAGATACCGAGTGCTGTCCACATCAAGCCATCCAGTGAACGACGTGTCAGCTTCCCGCCAAGAAGGAAACCAACCATCAACAGCGCAATTTGTGCAATCGCGTCAAAATTATCTGCCAGGGGTGACGGTATGACATCAAACCCATGCTGGCCGATAACCACGCCGAACAACAAAAGCAGGGTGACCCTCGGCAGGAAGGTGCGCTTTCCGACAAAAGAAGCAAGCAGGCCCAGCAATAAAATGCTGCCCAGGGCGATCAACAATCGCGCATTCGAATCAATGTCACCCAAAGCTTCCATGATCCGACGTTACGAGAGATAGAATTGTGCGCCATGATCTG
>JADHNI010000013.1 GCA_016779585.1 Pseudomonadales bacterium | reverse complement strand
CAAAGGAAGCGAACAGCCTGATAGGCCCGGATGAAGGGCAGGCAACCCAGCCTGCCCTTGCGCCGTCGACGCCAACAGCCTCTACACCATGAAATCTTCGATCAGACACTCACTGCTTCGCGCATGGTGACAAACTCTTCTGCTGTCGTCGGGTGTATACCAACGGTTGCATCAAACTGCGTTTTCGTCACACCCATCTTCAGGGCAATGGCGATACCCTGGATTATCTCGCCGGCCTCAGCGCCCACCATGTGCACCCCAAGCACCTTGTCAGTTTCTCGATCGACAATAATCTTCATCATGAAGCGTTCATCGCTGCCACTCAGCGTGTGTTTCATGGGCCTGAAGGATGATCGGTAGATATCTATGGTACTGCAGGCTTCCCTCGCCTGGGATTCCGTCAGGCCGACCGTGCCAACATTCGGCTGGCAAAATACCGCGGTCGCTACATTATCGTAGTCCATCACTCTTCGTTCGCCAAGGAACTGGGTGCTGGCAAAACACATTGCCTCTTCAATGGCGACCGGCGTCAGCTGCAACCTGTCGGTCACGTCGCCCAGTGCAAATATGTTCGGCTCACTGGTTCGGAACTCCTCGTCAATGATGATGGCGCCATTTTCACGTTGCGCCACGTTGACATTCTCGAGACCGATGTCCTCTACCGCAGGCGCACGCCCCGTGGCATAGAGCACAAGGTCAGTCTCGTAGGTGTGACCCGTCGTGAAGTGAACCAGCAGCGTACCGTCACCCCGCTTTTCTATGCGATCGACATTGGTCTCGTACGCCAGGTGTATCCCCTTCTTCGTCAGCTCTTCGCTGACGGTCTGCCTGATATCAATGTCGAACCCCCGAAGAAAAAGTTCTCTTCGGTAGGACAGCGTGGTCTGGACACCGAGGCCATGAAAGATACCGGCAAACTCCACAGCAATGTATCCACCACCAACGACCAGCGCTCGCTTTGGAAGCTCCTCAAGGAAGAAGGCCTCGTTTGAGGTAATCACATGCTCGTTTCCAGGGAAGTCAGGAACAACGGGCCAGCCGCCGGTCGCAATCAGGATCCTTTCTGTTGAAACGACCTCACCATTGATCTCAATGTGATTCGCATCAACAATTCGCGCTCGACCGTCGTAATGCGTAACACCGGCGTTATCGAGGAGCCCCTTGTAGATACCGTTAAGGCGCTGGATCTCGGCATTTTTGTTTTTAAGTAATGTTTGCCAGTCAAAATTCGGCGAGACAGCGTCCCAGCCGAAGCCCTGTGCATGGTGATACTCCTCGGAAAAGTGAGAGGCATACACAAACAGTTTTTTCGGAACACAGCCCACGTTAACGCAGGTACCACCCATGAATTTTTCTTCTGCAGTCGCCACCCTGGCCCCGTAGGCAGCACTCATTCGAGCGGCTCGCACACCACCAGAGCCGACCCCAATGACAAAAAGTTCATAATCAAATGCTGTCATGCAAAATCCTCAATGCTGTTTTGTACTATGCTCACGAGCGCTCGAAGCTTACCATCAGCGCCTATGAGATACCGCCTTACAGAGTATTCCAGTAACGAATTCGTTACATTCGAGCTCAACAAAGAAGCTGGTGAAACACGTTCAGTTTGCCTCAATATGAGCTGGCGTCTTTCAGTGCGGAACAAGGTCATATGGCCCGAGTACACTCATGACCGCAGGGGCGATAATCTCTGGCGCAGTACCTGCCTTGAGATATTCCTGGGCCAACCGGGCGCATCCGGCTACCTGGAGATAAACTTATCGCCATCCGGCGCCTGGAATGCATACAGTTTCACGAGCTATCGAGAAGGCATGGCCGAGACAGACCGTGTCAGGCTGGTCGGTTTGCAACGGGGCACAAATGCGTTTGAAGCTCGATTGCAGTTCGACACCCTTCCCATGCCGATAACCGTCGGCCCGGCTGCAGTCATCGAGAAAGAAAGCGGTGCTCTCAGCTACTTTGCGCTGAAGCATGGAGATAAACCGGATTTCCATAATGCCGCTCTGCATCAACGCCTGGATCATCTATAGTTGGGCTCGATGGCAAGTAGATTCCAGTTCGGCCTTGATCGCCTGCTTGACGACAAGGACCGGTTACAGCAACTGAAAAACGCCAGGGTCGGTCTTGTCGCTCACCCTGCTTCTGTCAGCAGCTCAAACCAGCACAGTATTGATGCCCTCGTTGCCAGTGGCTGCAACGTCCTCAAGGCTTTCGGCCCGCAACACGGCATGCGAGGTGACAAGCAGGACAACATGATCGAGTCTGAGGACTACCTCGACCAGGTTCACCAGTTACCTGTCATCAGCCTTTATGGCGATCATCGATACCCGACACCGGACATGCTGGCAGACCTGGACATTATCCTGTTCGACCTGCAGGACATCGGCTGCCGGATCTATACCTACATCACCACGCTTTACTATTTTTGCGAGGCCTGCAGTGACGCAGGTGTTGAACTCTGGGTCCTGGACCGCCCTAACCCGGCAGGCAGGCCCGTTGATGGGCTCTACCTTGAAGCAGGAGAAGAAAGTTTTGTCGGTTGCGCGCCCATGCCCACCCGTCATGGCCTCACCGTTGGCGAGCTGGCCCGGTGGTTCAGCAAGAGATCCGGTGACTCTCTCGATCTCACCGTGATTCCCATGGGTGAATACGATCCTGAGGGCGCGGGGTTCGGATGGCCGAGCGTACGACCCTGGATTAACCCCAGCCCAAACGCCGCCAGCGTGAATATGGCCCGCTGCTTTCCGGGGACAGTGCTGCTTGAAGGCACCACGCTGAGCGAGGGCCGAGGCACAACGATTCCACTGGAAGTCCTGGGTGCTCCCGGCTTACCAGTACCGGAATTGCTTGCCTATCTCAGAACCGAGGCCGCCGACCTCTTGACGCCCGTGTTCACCAGGGAATGCTTTTTTTCCCCTACCTTTCACAAGCACGTTGGCGAACTCTGCTCAGCTTTCCAGGTGCATACAGATTTTCCCGCCTACGATCATGCTTCCTTCAAACCCTACAGCCTCATCGCCGCCTGCCTGAAAGCCATTCGCCACCTGGATTCGGGGTATGACCTGTGGCGGTACCACGAATATGAATACGAACTGGATCGCACACCGATCGACGTCATCAATGGTGGCCCAGCCCTTCGAACCTGGGTTGATAACGACCAGGCTGCCCTGGCGGAGTTCCTGCGAAAGGTCGAGTCCGATGCCAGCCGCTGGCTCGAAGAACGCCGGGAATTCCTGCTTTATTAGCCGATATGCCCGTACCCGGAAAGCCATGTTAGAATCCGCGGCTTTCTGACTTACACACCTTAGGGACCAGAGGCACATGACTAACGCATACAAGATCGCAGTATTACCCGGAGATGCGATAGGCCCCGAAATCATGGCCCAGGCTGTCCGGGTGTTTGATGTGCTCCAGCAAAAGCGCGATGTATCGTTTGAACTCATCACGGCCCCTTTTGGCGCACATGCCTACTTCGAGGAAGGCAAGGCCTTTCCCGATAGTACCAAGGCAATCTGCGATGAAGCCGACGCTATCCTGAAAGGTCCTGTCGGCCTGTCCCATGAAGAATCAAAAAAGATCCCCGTTGAAGAGCAGGCAGAACGCGGCGCGATCCTGCCGTTGCGTGCTCGCTACAATACTTTCGCCAATTTTCGTCCGATAACCCTCAGTAAGGACATGGCCCACTTTTCTCCCCTGAAACCTGAAATCATCAAGGACGGCATCGATATCCTGCTGATCCGTGAACTGGTGGGTGGTCTCTACTTCGGCAAGAAAGACCGGGGTGTCAATGAAGAAGGCCAGCGATATGTGCACGAGATCCTTGAATACACTGAACAGCAGATTCGACAGGTATTGATCGTTGCTTTCGAGCAGGCTCGCAAGCGCAAAAAGCGACTGCACAACATTCACAAGAGCAACGTGCTCATGTCGAGTGTCTTCTGGAACGAGGTGCTCGAAGAAGTTCACCAGGATTACCAGGACGTTGAAGTAATCCACCTGCTGGTCGATGCTGCGGCGACAGCCCTCTGTCTGAATCCCGGGCAGTTCGACGTCATGGTGATGGAAAACATGTTCGGAGATATTCTCAGTGACCAGGGTGGCGGCATTCTCGGTTCCCTTGGACTGATGCCCTCAGCATGCATTGGTCCCGAGAAGGCATACTACGAACCATCCCACGGATCTGCACCCGATATTGCGGGCAAGAACATCGCCAACCCCTACTCCATGATAGGTTCCGTTGCGATGATGCTGGAAATGAGCTTCAACATGGAAGCCGAGGCCGCGCTTGTCTGGCAAGCCATGAAAAATGTTTTCGAAGAAGGCTATTCGACTGCAGACCTGTCCAGCAACGATGTTCAGCTGGTTAGCACCGACGAATTCGGTGACAAGGTCATCGCGAAGCTCGAGGAGCTGCTGTAGGTTCGGCGTTTAGAGCTGCCCGATCGTATCGTAGACTGAGAAAACCATTACCAGGATCGACAACCATCCCCAGCCGATGAAGGCCCACATGATCAGGGGCTGCTCGAACAGGTCACCGAGAATGTTGACCACTGAGTCGACCAGGAAGAATTTCAGTACTGCTTTAATCCAATCAACAACAAACATGTCTTGCCTAGTAGGGGTATTTAAAACGCGCGTATTCTAACGCCCCGCCCCCCTCTTTAAAAGCTATTGAAAGACCGGACGGTTTTCTTCGAAAGCCTTGAAACGCTCGATATCTTTCTCGAGCTTGCTGTACACCGCCAGCACGTCGATTTTCTCGTTAAACTGGACCCGCTTGGAAAACATGGTAACCGGGAAAACGAAATTCTGGGTCTCACGCCAGCGAAGCGCCTTGGAGGTACCGATGTCGTCCTCGTAGCTCACCCAGTGCAGGCCGAACTCCGTGACCAGTATGTCACCGAAAACGATGCCCACGCCCTGCCACTCGCGGGTATCCGTGGAGCGAATCGCCTTGCGATCTACCAGGTCCTGCAGGACCTTTAGATCAGACTTGTCACCTTTCAGCTTGAGCACACCAAGCCTGCGGGCTACCAGGTCTTCAATTTCCCTGCGTTGCGTGCTGAGCGCGTATCTCTGCCCCAATGACAGGTCTGACACCGTCGCCGGGGTATCTTCTACTTCAAACTCATATTGCTCTAGCTCCTCCGGTGTGAGTTCCCTCAATCCGGATTCCTCCGCGACAGACTGCAGCGCCAGGCAGGCAAGACTGAAAACAAGTGTTAGTCGGCGTATATGCATCATGATCAAAGAACCGGGAAAAACCTGACGACCATTTTAGGCTAAAATCATCTCGTTAATCAGAGGAGTCGAGCGCACTGAACCGACAGCTCATCGAAAAGATCTATACATCGGATGGGCAATTTGCCCTGGCCGTCACCGGTGGAGGGACCAGCTTTGTCAGCGATCTGTTCAGCGTTCCTGGTGCATCCGGAACGGTCCTGGAAGCCTGTGTACCCTACCACGACAGTTCCCTGTCGAGTTACCTGAGATCCCGTGTATCCCACGACTGCAGCAGCGCCACGGCCCGGGCCATGGCGATGGTTGCCTATGAAAGAGCCTGCGGTTTTGGTTCTGGTAATCGATTTGCCGGCATTGGCTGTACTGCCGCTATCGCAACAAACCGACAGCGCCGCGGCACCGATCGCTGCCACGTGGCCATCCAGCTCGCCGATGCAACCGTCACCTGGGACCTGGTTCTGGACAAAGCCCTGGATCGGCAGAAACAGGAAACCCTTGTTAACCAGGTACTGGTCGCTGCCGCCGCCAGGGCCAGCAAGATTGACCCTTCTGAATTACCAGGTGACGTCCAGGTAAAAACAGTCGAGGCACCTCCTGAGTGGCAGGATCTGCTGGCTGGCAAGGTGCGACATACCGGGAAATCTCAGCCCGAACTGGTATTCCCCGGTGCATTCAATCCGCTTCATGATGGTCATCGCGGCATGATTGATGTGGCTCGTCGCCGGCAAGCAGGCGATCTCGTGCTCGAGCTATCGATAGAAAATGTCGACAAACCACCGCTGGACTACATGACCATGAGCGAACGATCCACAGCCGAATACAACATGGTGTTTACGCGTGCCGCAACGTTTGCGGAGAAATCTGCGATTTTCCCCGGCGCCACTTTTATCGTCGGGCTGGACACCATCGTTCGCATCGATGACCCAAAGTACTATGAGGGCAGCCCGGAAAAGCGCGACCAGGCGATAAATGCCATCGCCCAAAGGGGAAACCGGTTTCTTGTGTTCGGCCGATTACACGGTGAGAGTTTCCAGACGCTGTCGGACGTTTCCCTGACCCGCCCGCTTGGGCGCCTGTGCGATGAAGTCAGCGCTGATGAGTTTCGACTTGATATCAGCTCCACGGAGCTGCGAGAAGCGAGTTCATCGTGAAGCAACTGGATCGTTACCTCGCATCAACCGTTGCAGGCACCATGGCGCTATCTTCCGCCGGGCTGGTTGCGCTGTTCTTTCTCTTCACATTCCTTGATCAGCTTGACGCCATAAAGAATGAATACACACTGCTCACTGCTGCTCAATACGTGAGCTACAGCATACCCAGGATGTTCTATGAGACTCTCCCTTACGCCGCGCTTATCGGCTGCCTCGCCGGTCTTGGGCTGCTCGCCGGTAACAGCGAACTGATTGTCATGCGCAGCGCCGGCATCTCCACCTGGCAGATCACCTGGGCAACCTTAAAACCCGCGCTCGTCCTGGTTGTCGCCGGACTGCTTGTTGGCGAGCTGATTCTGCCTGATTTTGAGCGAACAGCCCGGCTGCTCAGGGAAAATGCCACCGAGCTGGATATCACGCCCCAGGGAGGGTTCTGGTACCGGGAAAATCACCAGTACATGCACTTCAACTCCATTAGCCCTGACGGAGAACTGCGTGATATCAGCAAGTATGGCGCTAACGATGAGGCACTGTCGTTCACGCTATGGGCAGAGAGTGCCCACTACCGGGAAAACGAAGGCGACTGGCTGCTGAAAAACGTCATCGTGACAGATTTCAGTGCAGGCAACGCGAAGCGTCACCTTGCAGAGATGGCGTGGGAAACAACATTGACGCCGGAACTGCTGAAAACGGAAATACTGGTGGAGCCGGACAAGATGTCGATCCTGGAACTGCGCAGGAAAATTGGTTATATGCGTTCAGAGGGTCTCAACACCGGAAAGTTTGAACTGGGATTCTGGACGAAGACATTCCAACCCATCGCATCACTGAGTCTCGTATTCGTTGCTATTTCCTTTATCTTTGGCCCGCTTCGGGAAAGCACCATGGGTATGCGTGTAGTCAGCGGTCTTGTTATTGGCATCCTGTTCAAGTTCGTCCAGGATCTGCTCTCACCAGCAAGCCTGGTGTTTGGTTTCCCGCCGGTGCTGGCCACCCTGATTCCCATACTGGCCTGTATCTGCGCGGGCACGTTTCTGCTTAGGAGAGCCAACTGATGTCTGCACTACTTGCCCAGATCCTGCCGCACCTTGGCGCAGCACTGGTTGTCGCCTTTGTTTGTTCAGCCCTCACAAATGTCGCGGGCGTGCCCCTGGCAATCCGCCGCTGGCTGGTTCCTGTGATTTTAGTCGTGGTGCTTGTCCCTTTACCTGATTACAACCTGACCCACTATGTCAGGGTACTGACGGGCGATCTCTCTATAACTTCCCTTGTGTTGTTTTCATTAATCCTGGCAGGCAATCTTTTTGGTGAACCCGAGAAAATCTATCGCAGGAAACAGCTGCTCGAGATCGCCTTGGTGATTCTGGGCGCCGCTGCGCTCCTGTATCCGACAGCACTCGGCCTGACCTACTTTGACCTTTACCGGTTTGGTTACTACCCCATCGTGCTGGGACCTGTGCTCTTCGTGATTTTCGCAGGCTGCGCATGGTATGGAAGGCCTCTGGCCGCGAGCATGGCTGCCCTGGGTTTTACCTGCTTCTCACTGGGTTTCCTCGAATCCGACAATCTCTGGGATTACCTGCTGGACCCTGTCATCACCATCTACTGCCTTGTCCTCGTCATCAGGCACCGATCCGAGCTGCCATCTTTCAGGATGGAGCAGGCGCAGGTTGAAACACTGGCTGCCATCACCATTGCCACCTTCCTTTTCTTCTCGATCTATCTGGCGAAATTTAATGAACCTGCTTTTCGCTACGAGTTCACCATCGAAGATGGATTCGTGGAATGGTGCACAGTGATTGTGCTGTTCATCACAATGATTGTTTGTGGCAGGCGATTCTGGCTTTTACGAAGCGCGCGCCCCCCTCTGTTCCTGACGGTGACCGCCCTGCTGACCCTGCTATGCCTTTTTGGCGCAGGTGAAGAAATATCATGGGGCCAGCGAATTTTCGGCCTGGAAACCCCGGACTATCTGAAGGAACGAAACGCCCAGGGTGAACTGGGGCTGCACAACCTGGTGGTGGAGATCAACGGCGAGGAGGTGAAGATCAACAAGCTGGTATTCGGTACTGGTCTTGCTCTGATGTTATCGATTTACCTGTTTATCGCGACACCGCTGTATCGACGAAACGATCGAGTCCGCAGCTTTTTTCACCAAATCGCAGCACCCATGCCGCGCAATTTCCACATCATGGGTTACCTGTTTGTATTGGCAACCGTTGAGTTACTCATCGACTCGGGCAAGCGCGGTGAAATGACGGAGTTTGCCGGCTCCATCATTTTCGCATTGAACGTCATCTACCCCTATAACCCCGAGATTTTTGATCCGAAGAAGCCTTTGTAGCCTCGCCATCCTTCCAGATACCGACCGCCTGTCGTCTGGCTTCACGTTCCAGCTTAAACAGGGAAAAATCAATCGGTGATGTTTTTGCGGCTCTGCCATGTCCCTCGCTAATCATTTCATGGCTGATATCTCGTTTACCGCAATTGACGCGACCAATGATAAAGCCAGTTGGACCCACCCGTTCAACCACCGCAACGACCTTCCTGCCTAGCAGTTTCCCAACCAGTGCCCACGACGCAACGTCATACCAACGCAAACCACGTCGTGGCGGCTTCAATCCTGCAAGCTGTACCAGGTAACGTTGACCCCGGTGGACGATAACGAAGGTATTGGCATCGATAACATCAATCACCCGCCCCTTCACACGCGAGCCTGTTCGCAGCCTCTTGTTGGATCTGCAGAAGTTTTGATACACGATCACAACCAGGCAGAACCCATAGAGGGCTGAAACGCTGATCAACATGTCAGCCTGCCGAACTTTTGCGCTGCATTTCTTCGGCTTCCTGAGCTTCCAGGTAATAAACCACCAGGGCTTCAATCACCCTGGGTAGCGATGCGCGCTCGAGGTGCGCAATTCGCATAAGTTGCTGATGGGTTTCCCTGAATACGCCTACGTGTGTGTATTCAAGCGTTTCTGGTCTTCTGATTTCCAAAGTCATAATGACACCCTTTTCTGGTAACGGTTTTCGTGGGTGTTTATGATGAGGAAACACTGAGTGGTAACAGGTCAGTAAAAGCCAGTTACCTGTCTGCAGGCGCCAACAGAACCGGAGCACAAGTCGTGAGCGAACCCGTCCTCATCGAGATTTTTTCTGACTACATCTGACCCTGGTGTTACCTCAGCACCGTGAGTGTTGACCAGCTAAAAAAAGAAAAAGAGGTCACTATCCGATGGCTACATTTCCCGTTGCATCCGGAGACACCACCGGAAGGTATCCTGATGAAAGACCTTTACAGAAACCGGGACCGTGAGCAGTCCAAAGCTTATGGCGATCACCTGCGCGCCCTGATGGCAGAAGCTGGTCTCAGTTATAACAAACGTACTCGACTCGATAACAGCCGCATTGCCCAGGAGCTGGGCGCCTGGGCTGATACGCAGATGGCAGGTGACGACTTTCACTACGCCATGTTCAGGGCTTACTTCGTGGATGATCGTACGATCAGTGACCGGGATACGCTGATTGATATCGCGGGTTCAGTCGGCCTGGATCGACAGGAAGCGAGGAATATCATCGAATCACGGTCCTTCAGCGCAAAAGTCACCGAGGACTGGAATCGTGCCTGGGAGAACGGGATTACCGGCGTGCCGACATTTGTCGCAAAGGACCTGTTCGTTTACGGCTGCCAGCCCTATGAGGTCCTTTTGCGCTTTTACGAAAACCTGAGAAGAATGCAGGATCAGGAAAGCTGAGCGACAGCTCTGCGCGCCATGACTGTACACAGGTGAGCGCGGTACTCCGCTGAGGCATGCAGGTCTTCATTCATCATGTCTGCATCGAGGCTGATGCCTGCCAGCGCATTCTCCGAGAAGTCCACATTTAGCGCGGCCTCCATTTCCGTCGCACGAAACACCGAAGGTGCAGCGCCGGTAATGGCAACGCGAACCCCCTTGGTGGTCCTGGCAATAAAAACGCCAACCGTTGCATAGCGGGAAGCCGGGTTCGGGTACTTTACATAGGCAGCAGCTTCGGGTTTCGGAAACCGGATAGCCGTCAGCAGCTCACCTTCTTCCAGCACCGTTTCGAACATGCCGGTAAAAAACTCGTCTACGGCAATAGATCGCTGGTTGGTCACCAGGGTTGCGTCCAGGCCAAGTACCGCAGCCGGGTAATCAGCAGCCGGGTCGCTGTTGGCTACCGAACCGCCGATGGTTCCACGGTTTCTCACCTGGGCATCACCAATACCGGCGGCGAGTGCCGACAAAGCTGGAATCACGGACTGAACCACCGGCGAGGTAGCCACGTCATCATGCGCCGTCAATGCACCAATGGTCAGGTCGTCGCCCGCATAATCGATATCACCCAGCCCGGGGATTCCCGCAAGATCAATGACATCCGTCGGCGCAGCCAGTCGAAGCTTCAGGGACGGCAGGAGGGTATGACCACCCGCCAGGTACACCGCATCTTCCAGATCGATAAACAATGCAACGGCTTCATCGATGGAGGACGGCTTGTGATAGTTAAAGTCATACATTTTCGAATCCTCTCCTACGCTGCACTTCTGGTAGTTGACGCGATGGCGCGCCAGATTTTTTCGGGTGTCGCCGGCATGGGGATATCCCTGACACCAATCGCATCCGTAATCGCATTAATCACCGCTGGTGGCGAACCAATTGCACCAGCTTCACCGCAACCTTTGGCACCTACCGGGTTATGGGTACAGGGTGTAGACGTCAAACCCACGGCAAAACTCGGCAGGTCATCGGCTCTTGGCATGCAGTAGTCCATATAGGAACCCGTCTGCAACTGGCCTGTCTCGTCGTAGACGCAGCCCTCAAGCAACGCCTGGCCAATTCCCTGGGCAATACCGCCGTGCACCTGCCCCTCAACAATCATCGGATTGATGACCGTGCCGAAATCGTCAACGGCAATGAATCGATCGATTTCAACCACACCGGTTTCAGGGTCAATTTCCACTTCGCAGATGTGGGTTCCCGCCGGATAGGTAAAGTTTCCGGGATCATAAAACGCTTTTTCAGCAAGACCCGGCTCCAGTTCTTCCAGGGGATAATCGTGCGGTACATAGGCCGCAAACGCGATCTCCTGGAAAGTTTTGGCCTGGTTGCTGTCCCTGACCCGGTATTCACCGTCATCAAAGTCGATCTTGTCTGCATCCGTATCAAGCAGGTGAGCCGCGATCAGGCGTCCCTTCTCGACCACCTTGTCGGCAGCTTTCGACAATGCTGAGCCACCCACAGCCAGTGATCGGGAGCCATAGGTACCCAGCCCAAAATCGAGTTTACCTGTATCGCCGTGTACAACCTCCACATCGTCTACAGAGATTCCAAACCGGCTCGCCACAAGCTGGGCAAATGTCGTTTCGTGACCCTGACCGTGACTGTGTGTACCTGTTAGCACTGTGACGGATCCCGTTGGATTCACCCGAACTTCACCGGACTCCCAGAGTCCCACGCCAGCGCCCAGCTGGCCGGCCACCTGTGACGGGGCAAGACCACACGCTTCGATGTAACAACTGAAACCAATACCCCGAAGCTTGCCTTTGGCCTCGGAAGCAGCCTTCCTTTCCCCAAAGGTGTCATAGTCCGCCATCTTCAGCGCACGATTGAGGCTCGCTTCATAGTCACCCGTGTCATATTCGAGGGCAACCGGCGTCTGGTAAGGAAACTCACTTGGCTGAATCATGTTGATTCGCCTGAGTTCCACGGGGTCCCTGCCGGTTTCCCGGGCAGCCAATTCCACAATACGCTCCAGCAGGAAGGTTGCCTCCGGGCGCCCCGCACCCCGGTACGCATCAACCGGCGCCGTGTTGGTAAAAACGGCATCCACTTCGACGTAGATGTTCGGGGTTTTGTATTGTCCTGCGAGCAGTGTGCCATAGAGGTATGTCGGTACCGATGAGGCAAACGTCGAAAGATACGCACCCATGTTCGCGGTTGTTTTCACCTTCAAGCCAAGAAAATGCCCTTCTTCATCCATTGCCAGATGCGCCGTGGTGACGTGATCCCTGCCGTGAGCGTCTGCCAAAAATGATTCCGATCGCTCCGCCGTCCACTTGATGGGAATACCCAGCTTCATGGATGCCCAGGCGAGCGCGGTTTCTTCCGAATAAACAAAAATCTTCGAACCGAATCCGCCGCCGACGTCTGGTGCAATAACGCGCAGCTTGTGCTCAGGTGCCAGTTGGATAAAGGCGGTCATAATCAGCCTGACCAGGTGTGGGTTCTGGCTGGTCGTATAGAGTGTCAGGTCTTCCGTTGCCGTGTTGAAGTCAGCAATAGCTGCCCTTGGCTCCATGGCATTGGGAATCAACCGATTGTTGGTGAACTCATAATTGGTGACATGCGCCGCTGATGCGAGAGCAGCTTCTGTTGCATCTTTCTCACCCAGCTCCCACTCGTAACAGGTATTCGCCGATATGCCCTCATGAATGATCGGCGCAGATTGTGCGGTTTCGGCATACACCACAGCATCTCGCTCCATGTAATCAACATCGACCATTTCGGCCGCGTTCTTCGCCTCAACGAAACTGTCAGCAATCACCAGGGCAACGGGCTCACCCACGTAATTGACCTTTGATCCTGCCATCACCGGATGATGTGGCTGCTTCATTTCGGAGCCATCTTTTGAATGAATCATCCAGCCACATGGCAAGCCGCCGATCTCGTCCTCTGCCACCTGTTTTCCCGTCAGCACGGCAATAACGCCAGGCATTCCCGCCGCGGCAGAAACATCAATATCACCGATGTCTGCATGGGCATAGGGTGACCGGACAAAATAACCATAGGTCTGGCCACGCAGGTTGATGTCATCGGTGTACTGGCCTTTGCCGGTAATAAAGCGCATGTCCTCCTTGCGGAGAACGGACTTCCCAATGCTCTGTTCGACCATGATCAGTTCCTCATCTTGCGCGCGGCGGTTTCAATCGCACGAACGATGTTGTGGTAACCGGTACAACGGCAGATGTTGCCTTCCAGGCCTTCGCGAATAATGGTTTCATCCAGGCTGGGTTCACGATTGACCAGGTCTACGGCGGACATGATCATGCCGGGGGTGCAGAATCCGCATTGCAGACCATGACACTCCCTGAATGCCTCCTGCATGGGATGCAGGTTATTGGCATCCCCAAGACCTTCGATGGTGGTGATCTCCGCGCCTTCGCACTGGGCAGCCAGGATCGTGCACGCCTTGATGGCACGCCCGTTCATGTGAACCGTGCAGGCACCACACTGCGACGTATCGCAGCCAACGTGTGTTCCGGTGAGTTGCAGTTTTTCTCTCAGCAGATCTACCAGCGTGGTATTCGCAGGACACTCCTGTGTCACCGCCTTGCCGTTGACGTTCATGGATACTGATATCGACATGTGCGATTTACCTCCGTTTTTCCTGTTCAGGCTTCCAGCGTTTCGATTTCTACCTGCATGTTTTCATCGCCGGACAGCTGTCGCACGAAATTTGAGAAAAAATCATCCGCCATCTTTCGTGCGGCACCAGTTACCAGTCTTGAACCCACCTGGGCGAGTTTTCCCCCGACCGAGGCAGACACCTTGTATGACATGAGGGTGCCAGCACCATCCTCCGTCGCCTCCAGGAAGACATCTGCACCACCCTTGGCAAAACCGGCAACACCGCCCTTGCCGGAACCGCTGATTTTGCAGGATGTTGGGGCCTGCACGTCTGAAAGCGCCACTTCGCCTTTGAAAGTCGCCTTGACCGGACCCACCTTGGCCTGGACGGCCACTTCGAATTCATTGTTGCCAGTCGACTGGAAAAGCTGGCAGCCAGGAAGGCACTGCTGCAGAACAGCAGGGTCGTTTAACGCCTGCCATACCTGATCCGTGTGGACTGGAATCCTGACCCTTTGACTTAACTCCACACCTAAATCCTGATCCCGAGACTCTTAAATATGAAGACCAGTTCCAATGCTGCCTGCCGGCGTCGAAGGTACTGGTCAGTCGCACCAAGATGGCCGCTATTCTGCTGGATGTCAATGAGCATCAGGGCGCTCCCGGAATGGCTGTACCTCAGCTTTGCCAGCCACTTCAGCGCTTCATGAACAGGTACAGATTGATCGTTGTTACCCGCGAGTATCAACAGGTCAGGACCCGGCCCATTACCCACCTGCTGGTAAGGTGAATAGGCAAGCTGCGCGTCCAGGTAGACAGGGTCGCTCGGGTCACCCCATTCCAGTCGATCGCTCGCCGTCAGTACCTGTGAGTCATCCATCAGGGACCCCACGATATCAACGAACGGAGATCGCATTGTGATGACGGAAAGCAGTTCCGGTGATTCATTGATGATGTAACCGGCGATCGTGCCACCGGCCGAGGCAAACCGGCCGGCCAGCTTTTCGGGTGCCCCAATGCCCAGGGTAACCAGGCCGGATGTCGCATCCTGAAAATCCTGGAAAGTGTGTTTCTTGTTCAACCCCCTGCCTGCTTCGCGCCAGGCGGCACCGAGTTCGCCGCCACCGCGAACATGGAGCCAGGCGAGGATAAAATCCCTGCGCAACAAGGGCAGCCGATTCGGGTCGAATCGCAGATCCTGCTCCCGGCCGTAAGCACCATAGGCTGTCACCTGCAGGGGCCGTTCTTCCAGTGGAAGACCGGTGCGGTACAACAGCGTAACTGCAATCTGTTCACCGTCCCTGGCAGGTAACCAATGCTGTTCTGTAACAAATTGCCCGGCTTCATAACCTGGCGGTGATGCGTCACGTAACAACATCGCGAGTCGCGCATCGCTGGCGATCTCCCAATAGCTGTCAGGTTCTCTCAGGCCGCGCCGCCAGAACCTGAGAGCTCCGTCTGCGGCGAGTGTATGGAACGCCAGCTGCTGACCGATGTCAGCCATAAACAGGCGCTGCAGGGTGAGGTCCTGGTAATCGACGAAAGCGATACCATGCCGGGCGCCTTCACGCACATGCAGGAACACGCCAGTGTAAGCAGGCTCATAATCGTTGATGCGCAACCCTGAGGCATCATCAAGAAACCACCATGCCTCAAGTGTGTCGCCAGGCTCCGCAAATGCAATCCCATAATCCGGATCATTCAGGTTTGTAAGAATAACCAGTCGATCCTCGACCATCTTCGCCCTGTAACGATGCCCCCCGATCCGACCAGCGATACTCTGCAGCCTGCCGTCAGGCAGCAGCCTGATAACCTCCGTGGTCGTGTGTGACTCGGTGATCAGCATCAGGGTGGTATCTCCTGCCGATGTAACTGACAGTGCAAATCCCGGGTCGGTCTCCTCATACAACACGACCGACTTGCGCCCTGGATCTTTCCCGGGCTTTTGGGCCCTAACCTCACGGCCGGAGATATAAATCACCTGGCCGCCATTCCAGCCAAGTGACGCGCCAACGCCCTGCGCAATCTCCTGCACACCCCCTGTGAGAAGGTTCGCGACATGCAGCGTGAATACGCCGGCACCCGTCAGGTCTTCTGTAAAGGCGAGGAGCGTTCCATCACGGCTCATGGAAAAACCACCCAACCGGTAATAGTCACTGCCGGCAGCTCTTTCATTCAAATCGAGCAAAACCTCACGCTCACCACTATCGAGATGTCTGCGGTAATAAACCGGATACTGGGTCCCCTTCACGATCTCGGAGCTGAATTCATATTCACCGAACACAACCGGGGGTGACTGCCTTGTTACCGGCAAATCACGGTTGATTTCACGCGCAATGGTATCGATGTCGCGCTGCCAATCCTTTGTCACATTGAGCAGGTGTTCCTGCTCGGCCTTCATATACTCAATCGTCGCAGGGTTGTCAGCAATAGACAGGTAGGCATAGGGGTCCGCCAGGGTTGCGCGCTCGGCACGGGGCGAAGCCGGTTCTGGTTCTCCTGAGCAGGCGCTGAGAATTGACAGCAGGAGCAGGATAAATAACTTCAAACTTCTTTCACGCTTCTTAAACGTCCCGGCTGGCTATGACCCGACGCTTAGTTTAACTACAATCTTGCCCCTCTTTCAGCCTTGACCGGATATCAACATGGCAAAACTCGGAGAAACCGAGCGCACCAGAATTCGTCGTGCTCCCCCGCGCGCAGTCACGGAATCCAGCGCCCTCTACGACATCATCGATGAAGCCTACATGTGTCATGTCGGATTTGTCGTGGATGGCAACCCGTGGTGATTCCAACGCTTGGCTGGCGAGTGGGTGACGAGGTTTACTTTCACGGTTCTAGGGGAAGTCGAATGCTCAAGGTCTTCAAGGATGGTGGAGCAGCCTGCCTGACATTCAGCTTACTGGATGGCCTCGTGATGGCACGAAGTGCGTTTCACCACAGCGCCAACTACCGATCGGCGGTGATCTTCGGCAAGCCGGAGCTGGTAGAAGGCACCCAGGCCGTTTGATGCAATGGAAGTTTTTATGGACAACATCGCTCCTGGACGGTGGGACCAGCTTCGAGAAACCAATACACAGGAAATAGAAGCGACGGATGTCTTAAAACTGTCGCTCGATGAGGCGTCAGTCAAGGTGCGCACAGGTGACCCCATCGATGACGAGGCAGATATGAACCACCCGGTCTGGGCGGGCGTTATTCCTGTAAACCAGGTATTCGGCCCCTGTATCGATGCAGCAGACAACCTGCCGGAACAGGAGCCTGCAGACTTTGGCTCGGTCTTCAGGGGGCGATGGAAAGGCTAGCTACTTGCCCTTGAAAACGGGCTCTCGTTTTTCGAGGAAACTGGCCACACCTTCCTTGTGATCTTCTGTCTGGAACAGCACGCCGAGTGTCTGCGACACCCAGTTACCGATTTCCTCATAGTCACCGTGATAGGAGCGCCTTAAACCATCTTTCAGGTAACGCACGGCCAGTGGCGGGTTCGCAGCGATCCGCCTGGCAAGATTCATGGCTTCTGACATCAGCTCTTCATGTGGGACGACTGACATGACCAGCCCCAGTTCTTTCGCATAGTCGGCCGTTATCACATCACCGGTAAAAAGCAGTTCCGCTGCGCGTTGCGGCCCAACTATTTTTGGCAGGCGCACCATACCACCCACATCAGCTACAAGTCCTCGTTTAACGAACAACTCACCAAACTTTGCCTTGTCGGAAGCAATTCGGAAGTCTGCCATGAGGGACATATCCATGCCCCAGCCGACTGCTGCTCCGTTCACCGCAGCAATGACAGGCCTGTCGCAGTCCAGGATCGCTCTCGCTGCAGGAGTTGTACTAGGACGTATTTCACGCAGGCGCCCACCGCCGCCGCCCTGGACCATGATTTCCTTGACGTCATCGCCGGAACAAAACGCGCGCCCGGCACCCGTCAGGATGATGCAACGAACTTCAGGGTCTTTCTGCAGGTCCAGAAAAATACTTTCCAGTTCCGCGTACGCCTGCCAGTTCAGCGCATTCATGATTTCAGGCCTGTTCAGTGTCACGGTCGCAATGTGGTCTGCGACCTCAAGAATCATGCATTCGTATTTTTTGCCGGACATTGGACTCCCCTCCTTTGCAGCCATCATAATGCTTAACCTTGGAGCGAACTGTCTAGGAATTCTTATGGCAAGGACCGAGCATCACCCGGATGGACTGATTCACTACAATCGCAGTCTCTGCTTTCGCGGCTACACCCTGTTTACCGGTCTCGCTACCAAAGCGTTTCTTATGGATATGAAGGGGCAGTTCGTACACCAGTGGGAGCATCCCCGGGGGATTACCAACGCCGAATTGCTTCCCAATGGCAACACGTTGATCATCAAGTGGGATGAACTTCCGAGGTCCTTGGAGCGACGGGTCAAAGGGGGTTATGAGGGAGAGAACCGCGGCGCAATGCTCGGCGATGTTGTGCTTGAAGTGACCCCGGAAGGAAAGCTGAAAAGTTCCTGGAATACGTGGGATGAACTGGACCCGAAACTCGACATAATTTGTCCGCTCGACGAGCGGCGAGAGTGGACTCATGCGAACTCGATATCGCTGTCACCGAAAGGTGACTGGGTCATCAGCTTCAGGCGTACCAGTACCGTCATCCAAGTAAGCCCGCGTGCAAGGAAAATTCGCTGGCGCCTTAACGATCCGACGATCAGTCACCAACATGATGCCAAATTCACGGCAACTGGCACCATGACCCTGTTCGACAACGGCGTTCACCGGAAGGGCATGGAGTATTCTCGCGCCGTCGAGCTGGATACGCGCACCAGGAAAATCATCTGGGAATACGCTGATAATCCGCCATTTTCCATGTACACACTCATGGGAGGCTGTGTCGATCGCCTGCCGAATGGCAATACCCTGATTACAGAAACAGCGAAAGGCCACCTGCTTGAAGTGACGCCCGACAAGAAGGTGGTGTGGGAATACATCAGCCCCTTCTACACCCACAACCCGCGACTGGGGGGCCGGATGAACATGATCTTTCGGGCGCATCGCTACAGCCTGGATCATGCTGCGTTTAAAGGCCGGGACCTGGACCCGAAAGCCCAGCCTAACCTGAATCGACTTTACGGCCCCGACGCCTAGGCCGCCAGGAGAATTTCGGGCTCGACAAAGTCCATGCCATGCGCCTCACCCACATGGGCATTCGTGATGTGCCCGTGGTAGACATTCAGCCCGTGCAGGAGGTGCGGGTTGTTGCGCATGGCAGTCTCAGCACCCTTGTCAGCCAGCTCCAGTACAAACGGCAAGGTAGCGTTGTTCAGCGCGGCCGCAGATGTCCTTGCAACCGCGCCCGGCATATTGGCGACGCAGTAGTGCACGACACCATCAACAATGTAGGTCGGGTCATCATGGGTTGTGGGCCTTGACGTTTCAAAACAGCCACCCTGGTCAATAGCGACATCTACCATGACGGAACCCTGCTTCATTTGTGTTACCAGGTCGCGATTGATCAGCTTTGGCGCGGATGCACCGGGAACCAGCACAGCACCGATAATGAGATCAGCGGCGAGCGCTTCTGCAGTGATGGCTTCGCGGGTTGAGTACAACGTCTGTACCCGGTTGCCGAAACGCGCGTCGATCTCACGCAACACATCCAGGGACCGGTCGATAATGGTGACATTCGCACCAAGGCCAATGGCCATCTGCGCGGCATTCTGGCCAACCACACCGCCACCGAGGATCAACACCCTGCCCTGGTGAGTACCCGGCACACCGCCCAGCAACATGCCGCTGCCACCGTGGGATTTTTCCAGGCACATGGCACCAGCCTGGACAGACATGCGCCCGGCCACTTCGGACATGGGTGCCAGCAGGGGTAATCGACCCCGGGCATCGGTCACGGTTTCGTAGGCAATACAGGTTGCGCCGCTGTTAAGCAAATCCTGCGTCTGCGGCAGGTCCGGTGCCAGGTGCAGGTAGGTAAAGAGCGTTTGGGATTCGTGCAACATCGATCGCTCAATTGCCTGGGGTTCTTTTACCTTGACCACCATGTTGGCGCGTTCAAATACTGCATCAGCGCTTTCGACAATTTCAGCACCCGCATCCAGATAGCTGGCGTTATCAAAGCCGATCTGGGCACCGGCATTATTTTCCACCACCACGGAATGGCCATGATGGACCAGTTCACGAACACCGGAAGGCAAAAGACCAACCCGGTACTCGTGGTTTTTGATTTCCTTAGGCACACCAACCAGCATATTTCCCACCTTGTGAGCGAGTTATCAGGCAAAAAGTATAGGCACAGGACTAGTAGTGAATCTCACTGTATTTCGAGGTTTTTCCGAATAAAATACACAATTTGTGGCTATAAACAGGAATATAAGTGAGTGATACAGAAATATCTCAGCTAAAAAAACTGGACCGGATCGACCTGAACATCCTGCGCGAGCTGCAGGGAGACGGCCGCATGAAGAACACCGAGCTCGCCACTCGCGTCGGACTCAGTGCCACGCCCTGCGCGGAGCGTGTGCGGAACCTGGAGAGGCTGGGTTATATCCAGTCCTACCATGCACGGCTGAATCCCAGGCTGCTGGACCTTGAACTGCTGGTATTCGTTGAAATCACGCTTCTGCGGACATCCCCTGATGTGTTTGAGGAGTTTCGAGCCGCCGTGCTGGACCTGCCGGAAGTCCTGGAATGCCACCTTGTGTCAGGCAACTTTGATTACCTGCTGAAGGCCAGGGTCGCCGATATGACGGCCTATCGACAGCTGCTGGGTGAAACGCTGTTAACATTGCCCGGAGTAAGTGATTCACGCACCTACGTGGTCATGGAAAAGATCAAGGAAAACCAGACACTTCCGGTTTAGAGCCTATGCCTTATATCGAACACCAGTACGGACGTACCTGGTACCAGAAACGCGGTTCTGCCGGAAGTACCGGCCTGCCGATCGTATGCCTGCATGGCGGCCCTGGAGGTCACAGCAGGTTCATGACCGGCCTGTTTGAACTGTCGAACGAACGCCAGGTGTTTATCTATGACCAGGTGGGCGGCGGCCGGAGCAGTGTTACCGGAAAACGCCAGTGGACCGTGGCGACCTTCGTGCGGGAACTGGAGACCCTCAGGAAAGCCTGGGGCCTGGATCGTTTTCACCTGTTCGGCGCATCCTGGGGCACGACCCTCGCACTTGAGTATTACCTGAAACACGGCAAACACGTTGAATCACTGATGTTCCAGTCACCTATGTTTTCAGCACGGGACTGGCAGGCTGATGCCAATCAACTGATCAGAAAGCTGCCGGCGAAAGAACGCAAGGTTATCGATTACTGCCATGAGATCGGCGCAACGGACGCCAGCGTCTACCAGGACGCCATGAAGCTCTACTACGCGAGACATGTCTGCAGGAATGCCAGGCGCGCGAAGCTGGCTGCCAGGGTAAAAAACCCGAACGGTAACCAGGTTTATGAATACATGTGGGGTGCTTCAGAATTCAGCGCCACCGGCACGCTGAAAGATTACGACCGCACACGTGATCTCAACAAGGTACAGGCACCCACCCTGCTCGTCTGCGGACAATATGACGAGGCGACGCCTAAAACCGCAAGGCGGTATGCCCGGATGATTCCGGATGCGCGATTCGTTGAAATCAAGAATGCCTCACACGCGATTCTTTCCGAGAAACCCGTACAGCTGATCAAGACGCTTCGATCGTTTCTGGCAAGCTAGTACAGCTGACACACGATGATCATGCTCGCTGCCACGGGAAATGGGTCGCGTCACCGCTCAAGTACATCCCTGTAACGCTGACTTTCGGGCTATCCATGCCCTCCAGTCTGCCGCGACCCGTTCCCCGGGCGCGCTCGCCTCACGATGCTCGCGAGGATCGTGACAGGAGAATCGCCGGGTCTCTGCGAGCGTAGTTCGCGAGCGCCGGGAGGCAGGATGCCGGAGGTGCGACTGGTGCCTGTTCCGAGCGGAGGCAGGAGCCGACGCGAGGTAAGCGAGCAGATGTCCCGGGATTCTCCGTCCACATAAACCGTGGCAGCGAGCATGAGCAGGTGTCCAGAGGGTAAAGCCGACAGGTAGACGATCATAGAGAAATACTGTATACATATACAGTATGAGCGAACTCCAAAACCTGATGCAGTCAACCGGCCTCTGGCGCGCCTCCAGCATCGACGGCCAGTACCTGGAATCCTGCCCATCCGGTTTCGAGGCACTGGATCGTGAACTACCAGGCTCAGGCTGGCCGGCAAACGGCATCACGGAACTCCTGCACGATCATGCCGGTATTGGTGAACTTCGCCTCCTGATGCCTGCCCTGGCACAACTCAGTCACAGCCAGACCCGCTGGATCCTGTTTGTAAGCCCGCCATACATCCCTTATGCACCGGCACTGACCCAGGCTGGTATAGACCTGGCCCGGGTTCTTGTCTGTCAGCCGAGAAACACCAAAGACTACCTGTGGGTCATGGAGAAAGCCCTTTCCTCCCAGAGCTGTAGCGCCGTGATCGCCTGGCCAACCCGAATACTCGACAAACAGGTCCGCAGGCTTCAGGTGGCCGCCAGGTCCGGCAACTGCTGGGGCGTGCTGTTCCGGCGGGAGTCAGCCGGTGTTAATGCTTCACCGGCAGAACTCCGAATCCGGCTTCGCTCGCACACGCATTCGAAAGATCACAGTGCCCTGTCCCTGAAAGTCATCAAGCGATACGGCCGCTGGGAAAGCGGGGATATCCTGCTGCACTTCGATGATGAATTGCACAGGCCGATGCCGGACTTCTCGGAATTGATGCTGCAACCTTTCCAGTCGAGGGATTTCAAGGCCACCGAGCATACGCTGACCCCGCAACCTGCTCCCCCGGCGACGGTTATCCATGAGTACCAATAATCATCCCGATAGCTGCTCAGGTGACCATGTAGACAGCCTCTGGCTGTGCCTGCATTTTCCTGAACTCCCGGTAGAGGTCTTTTCTCGCCAACATACCGACACACCCCTGGTGGTGACCAGCCGACAGCGGGTTGTCTTTATGAACCAGTGTGCACGCAACATGGGCATACTCGTGGGCAGCAGCATGAACACCGCACTCACGATCAACAATGAAGTGGTCAGCTTCGAGCGTGACGAGCCCAGGGAGCTTGAAACTCTCCAGCAACTGGCACAATGGGCTTACCAGTTCACACCCTGCGTCAGCATCAGGACACCTGCCAGCCTGATCCTTGATGTGTCAGGCTGCCTGAAACTGTTCAAGGGGCTGAACAACCTGAAAACAAAGATCCATGCCGGCCTGGAACAACTTGGCTTTCGAGTTTCCATGGGGGTTAACAGAACACCCCTGGCAGCCCTCTTGTTTGCAGAATCCGCCACACCTGACAACCTGGAAGACACTATCTCTTCACTTGCACCAGTGCCGATACATTACCTCAGGATTGATGAGAACATCATTGATGCCCTGCACAGCATGGGCATCAGTACCTGCGCACAGCTTTTTAAGCTGCCCGGTGATGGCCTGAACCGCAGGTACGGTGTGTTCTTTACCGACTACCTGGCCCGCCTTACCGGAGAGAAACCGGACCCGCAGAAGTTCATCTCAGACAAACCCAGGTTTCGCAGTGACATCACCTTCATGTCTGATGTCACGAATCTCGAATCACTGGTGTTTCCAATGAAACGGCTTTTGGGTGAACTGCAGGCGTTCCTTACGGGAAGAAAACTGCAGATCAGCCAGTTCTCGTTCAAGCTCTCGCATCGCAGTCACTCACCAAGAACGTTCACCGTCTACCTGGCCAGTCCTGATAACGACCAGCAGATGTTTCTGATGCTGAGCCAGCTGCAGCTGGAAAAAATCAACGACATGCCGGAAGTCGACAACCTCGCGCTCGCCGCCAACCATTTTTTTAAGGCGGAAACGGATTCAGGGGATCTGTTTCACGGTACACGCTTCATGCAGAAAGACGGCAGAATGCACAGCAAGGCAGAAGAAGCTCGCGCTACCCACCTGATCAACATGATGACGGCCAGGCTTGGCCCGCAGTCCTGTTTCGGCCTGACGGCGGCGAACGATCATCGTCCTGAGCTGGCCTGGAAACCGGTTCAGGTATCATCAAGACGCGATAAACATGAGGTCGACGAAAATACCCGGCCCCTCTTTCTTCTTCCGGAACCCAAACGCCTGTCTTCATCACGCTCTTCATCAAAGTCGGTGCCATCGCTGTCAGGCCGGCTTGAATTGCTGCAGGGTCCTGAAAGAATTGATTTCGGCTGGTGGGACGAGCGACCTGTGTCGAGGGACTACTACATTGCAAGGCATGCAAGCGGCGCCCTCTACTGGATTTTTCTCAACCTGAAGGACGATACCTGGCACCTGCATGGTATATTTTCCTGACCACTTGAGACGGGACGTTAACCATGTATTCCATTTATGAACTTGAAATGACATCCATCACCGGTGATGCCATTTCCTTTGCGGAATACCGCGATCAGGCACTGCTGATCGTGAACCTTGCCTCCCAGTGAGGCCTTACCCCACAGTACACAGGTCTGTGTGCATTACAGAATGATCGAGACGATCTGCAGGTGCTGGGTTTTCCCTGCAACCAGTTCGGCGCCCAGGAACCGGGTACCGACGAAGAAATCCTTGAGTTCGCCAGGTCGAAGTACGATGTGAACTTCCAGATGTTCTCCAAGATTGAGGTTAACGGTGATGGGGCCTGTGATCTCTACCAATGGCTGAAATCCGAAAAGGCCAATCCGGATGGCAATCCTGATATCGGCTGGAACTTCACCAAGTTCCTGGTCGGACCTGATGGCCGCGTACTTGAAAGATTCGAGCCGATGGTCACACCGGAGGACATTGCCAGCCAGCTGGATTCACTGCTGAATTAGCGAGTACGTTTGAGCGACTATCAGGCCAAGAAACAGAAGTTTGATGACATGATCACCCTGTACGGGCGCAAACCCGTACAGGAGGTCCTGCGCGACCCGTCCGTTCGGGTTTACAAACTCCACCTGGCGGAAACCAACCGAACCAGCGACGTGATCGCAGAGATTCGTTCGCTGGCCGAGTCGCGCGACATCGATATCCAGATGCATACCCGGGAAGCCCTGTCCCGAATCTCCAAAAACGGCCGACAGGACCAGGGTGTCGCGATCGATATTCAGCCAATGCACTATGGTCACATCAACGGATTGCCCGAAGATGTCACTGAACTGATTGTGGTGGATGGCGTCACCAATCCGCAGAACCTTGGCATGATTATCCGGTCGGTGACCGCTTCACCCGTCCACGGCCTGCTGATACCGAAGAAAGGTTCAGCGAAGATTGACCCGCTGGTTCACAAGGCCAGTGCAGGTACGTTGTTAAAAGGAAATCTCTACCATGCGCCAACGATTGAGTCCGGTCTTGAAGCACTGAAGACAAAGGGGTTTACGCTCATCGGGCTCGCCGGATCCTCGGAAAACCTGCTGAAGGATATTCCCGGTTCGAGCAAAATTGCTTTTGTGGTTGGCAATGAAACCGAGGGACTCAGCGAAAGTGCGCTGAAACGCTGCGATCAGCTGGTTCGTATCCCACTTGCAAATGAGGTCGAATCCATCAATGTCGCCATGGCTGCAACCCTCGTGTCTTTTCGGTCGCTGCTCACCTGACCCCGCATTGCGCTGGCGCAGACCCGCCAAAGCATTTATCCTGCCGCCTGTTCCAAATAGCTATCTAATACCCATGGGAGACACCACTGTGAGCGACCTGATACCTGATTCCTGGGAGGTCACGCGGCTGGCCGGCGCACTGGGCGCTGAGATTCGTGGCCCCGACATCAGCAACCCCAGCGATGAAGACCTCGCGGGCATCCGTGAGTTACTGCTGCAACACCTGGTTATCTTCCTGCCTGACCAGTCTCCTTCAGCGGAGGCCCATATCAATTTCGGCAGGCACTTTGGCAAGCTGGAAGGCCATCCTAACCTGTCCAGCGATACCGGTTTGCCCCCGGAAATTTTCCAGCTGAAAGCGAGCGCCGGTGGTGTTGCCGATGAATGGCACACTGACCTGACGTTCCAGGAAGAACCTGCACTCATGTCTATCCTGCACATGGTCACCTGCCCCGACACCGGTGGAGACACCATGTGGACCAATCTTTACCAGGCCTATGATGAACTATCCGAGCCAATGAAAAACCTCTGCGACGGCTTAACCGCACTGCATGACGCACTACCCCATAATCGTCCGGAGGCTATGGCGATTCACCCGGTAGTCCGGGTGCATCCGGAAACCGGCAAAAAGGCACTCTACGTGAACGAGCACTTCACCCGAAGAATTGTGGAAATGAATGCCACCGAAAGTGATGCACTGCTGGCCCACCTGACCCGCTGGGTAACCAATCCGCGTTTCACGGTTCGATATAACTGGAAGCCTGGCACCATTGGTATCTGGGATAACCGATGCACACAGCACTTCGTGCTGAATGACTTTGTTGGTGAACGTGTAATTCAACGTGTCACCGTGGTTGGCGACAAGGTGGAAGCAGCAGCCCCATCCAGGTGGCAACCGTGGGTGCGAGACGGCAGATTGTCAGCCACCTCGAGGCATGACCGCCAGTTGTATATGCACCTGAAATCCCAGGGCAAAATTGCCTGATAACAGAATTCCCTAGAACTTTTTGAACACGGAGCACGCGTGACAAAACCATTGGATGACATCACCGTCATTGAAATAGACAGCTGGATGGCCGCACCGAGCGCAGCGGCGATCCTCGCAGACCTCGGCGCCCGGGTTATAAAAATTGAACCTCTAAAGGGTGACCCGATGCGCAACATGGGCCGGACACCGAAAATCGAGGACGACATCAAGGAACACGACTTCCAGTTTGACGTGGATAACCGCGGCAAGGAATCGATCCAGCTGGACCTGACGCAGGATGCCGCTGTTGAAGTGGTGCACAAGCTCTGCGCCAATGCGCAGGTGTTCCTGTGTAACCTTTTGGCGAAACGCCAGCAGAAGTATCGCCTGGACCCGGAATCACTGCGCAAGGTGAACCCCACCATTGTGCATGCCACGCTGACCGGTTATGGCACCACGGGACCCGATGCCTGGCGTCCTGGCTATGATGTCACTGCTTTCTTTGGTCGCTCCGGGCTTTATGACGCGATGCGTGAGGGTGACGATGGCCTGGTACCCATGGCCCGACCCGCCCAGGGAGACCACACGACGGGTCTGGCACTGGTAGGCGCGATCCTTGCGGCGCTGCGCCAGGCCGAGAGAACCGGCGAACCCCAGACTGTTGAAACTTCACTTTATGAAACTGCCGTCTGGACCCAGGCCACTGACTATTCGGTGACCGCCGTTGACAAGGTGCCGCTCCGGAAAAGGGCCAGGCATGAGCAGTTGTCCGCTACCGCAAACCGCTTCCCGTGTGGAGACGGCAGCTGGATCGTATTCAATATGCCGGAACCATTCTGGTGGCCCAGGTTCTGTGATGCCCTTGGAAAACCCGAATGGAAGGAGGACGAGCGATTCAAGGAAGCCCGTGACCGTTATCGCCAGATGGACGTCCTGGTGCCCATGCTGGATGAGGTGTTCCAGACGAAAACCCGGGACGAATGGGGCAAGATCATGGACGAACACGGCATTATCTGGGGGCCGGTTCTGGGTCTGCATGAGGTGGCAGCAGACCCGCAGGCTGAAGCAATCGACCTTTTTCCCGAGATTTCACTGGATGGGAAAGGTCCGTATCGGACGGTGCGCATACCCATGAAGTTCCACGACTTCGATGCGCTGCCAGAAAAGCCGTCACCGGAACTGGGCGCGAATACGTCACAGGTACTGGCAGAGCTCGGATACGATGAGAGCCAGATTGAGGAACTGAAAGCACTTAACGTGATTTCTAGCTCTTAAATCTTTTTTATATTCAATAACTTGAGAGGGTTTTCGGAAAACCTTCTCAAGCTCTATACATTATGCTCAGCACGATAATCTGCCCAGTACTCAAAGGCTGAGCGTATTTCATCGCTGCGTTTTTGGACAGCTGGTTCAAACTCCCTGTGGGTCAGGAGATAAAACTGATCGTTCTGGATGGCATGCAGCACAATGTCACCAATGGCTGAGGGCTGCATCACTTCCATCTCTACATCGCTTCCCCCACTGTTCGCCATGGCCGGATCATTCGCACCACCATATTCGTCCGGTCGATTGCGTTCACTGTTACCGATACCGGTCTCAACAACACCCGGGCAAAGCACAGACACGCCGATGTTGTCTGCCGCCAGGTCCAGGCGCATGGTTTCCGAGATGCCGACCACGGCGAACTTGCTGGCGCAATAGATGCCCAGGTGCGCCATACCATGCTGCCCGGCGATAGAGGCAGTATTCACCACGTGCCCGCCTTCCCCATGGCTGCGAATATCGTTGATAAACGTCACGATGCCGTTGATGACACCATCCAGGTTAACCTTCATCACCCAGTCCCAGTCCTTGTAGCTCATATCCGCGATGTTGCCATTGATCGCCACACCCGCGTTGTTACAAAGCACATGCACCTTGCCAAAGGCCTCAAGCGTCTTCGCCCGGGCTTCGGCCATGGAATCACGGTCTGTAACATCCGTTTTCATAGTGATTACCTCGGCATTGGACTCGGAAAACATGGAGGCCGCGGCATCCAGTGCGGAATCTTCAATGTCAGCGATGGCGACCTTCATACCCGCCGCCGTAAATGACTGCGCCATGGCCAGTCCCAGTCCGGCAGCCCCGCCGGTAATGAACGCTACTTTTCCTGCTACATCTTTCATGGATTCCCTCTCCTGATAGCCGTAAGTCTTTGATTTTTCTTGAATCAGCGCCTGGATTCGCCCGTTTATCGAAATCTGGGTTCCCAAACTACCCCCAGACCTCTAAGTTCGCTGGCCATGCAAAAAACACAACACCATTTTAATATTGGCTTTCCTGGCCTTGCCGCTGCAAACCTTTGCGAACGGCATATTCAAGTGTACCGATGATCAGGGCACAACAACATTCTCATTTACGCCCTGTGCAGCGCCTGAGCCGGAAACAGCTGCCGAAGACACTGACCAGCTCACTCACAAGTTTGATTCACACACCATGCGCCTGCTCTCTGAACTGAACTCCCTGCAGGCAGAGCGGCAGCGCGTCGCAAGACTCTGAACCCGTCTATCTGAGACAATCCAGCTTCCTAGGAAAACGGATAAGTCGATGATTGAAACTGCCACTACAACATTCGAGGTGAAAGACAGGTGTGCCTGGATCACCCTGAACCGCCCTGATTCACTGAATGCCCTGAACATTGAGCTGCGCTGGCAATTGTCCCGGCACCTTGACACGGTCGAAGCAGACGATGACATCTGGCTGACGGTTATCACCGGTGCTGGTGAACGCGCCTTCTGTGCCGGCGCTGACCTGAAAGAGCGGGCAATGCAGCGCGATGCAGACGAGGCACAGAAGCAAGCCTGGAGAGAGCTGCAGGACGAAACCCGGCACATCATTGAGCGCTGGTACCACCCGAAACCCATTATCGCCATGGTCAATGGTTTCGCTCTTGGTGGTGGTCTCGAAGTCGCCATGGCCTGCGACATCATCGTCGCGGCAGATCACGCGGAGTTTGGCTTGCCCGAGCCCAGGCGCGGACTCATTGCAGCATCTGCCGGCGTACATAGACTGCCCCGCCAGATTGGCCTGAAGCCCGCCATGGGATACATGCTCACCGGTCGTCACATGAGTGCGAGGCGCGCTTACGAACTGGGACTGGTCAACGAAGTGGTGCCCCTGGCAGACCTCAGGGAAACAACGGAGGGTTACGTCAAAGACATCCTGCGGTGCGCGCCCCTGTCAGTTCGTGCCACAAAAGAAGCGGCCATGAAAGGGCTGGATCGAGACCTGCCTACCGCGTTCTATACGCCTTACGAAACCGAGACCCGACGCCTCAGCAGTGAGGACGCTCTTGAGGGCCCGAAGGCGTTTGCCGAAAAACGCGATCCAGTCTGGAAAGGCCGGTAACAGAAAGACCGGGCACAAAAAAACCCGGCGGAGGCCGGGTTTTCTTGCTTTGCGTAACCGTGAGGGGGACGAGATCAACGGTATAGCGCAATTTCAGCTCTGGATTAAAAATCCCACTGGAAGTTCACGGCAATAATCTGCCCTGGTGCTTCCGTAAAGGTTTCTACGCCTTCACGCTCAATAGTGATTTCTTTATCGAGCAGGTTTCGCAGTCGGAGCTTCAAGGTAATGTAGTCCGTCGGGAACCAGGTATAGGTGAAATCCAGCGAATGGAATGGCTGTTCATATCCATCCGGTGCTCCATTTCGACCGGCAACAAAGAGTCGCTCACCGAATACGTTATAAGACAGTGTCGCCGCGTGTTGGCTATTGAACGAGTCATAACCAATGATCGCGTTGACCACATACTCTGACGCACCTGTCAGTTCCCTGACGTTGTTTGTCGGAGCATCTGCCTTGGCACCAGCAGTAATCTCAGACTCCTGAATCGTCACATTACCCTGCAGGAAAAAGGCTTCGCCCCAATCCCCGAGGAAACCAAGCGACTTCAGACCTTCAATCTCCATACCGTAAACTTCACCTTCCTCGGCGTTGATAATTTCACGCGCCGTATTGGTGTCAGAAGCCGCAGCTTCGAAGAATTCGATCGGGTTTTGAATGTCTTTCAGGTAAAAAGACACCGTCAGGTTATCACCTGAGTCGAAGAACCATTCTGCGCGAATGTCATAGTTCTTGATGTCTGACGGGATAACACCAGGATTACCAAGCACCAGGGCATCCGTGATCGGGTCGATGTAACCTGAGTCTGTAATTTCACGCAGGTCAGGTCGAACCACTGTTTCACTGTAGCCAAAACGCAGCTGGAAGATTTCTGCCCACCACTCTGTCATGTAGGTGACAGCGATCGACGGGTAGATTTCATCTTCCTTGAACACCGCTTCTTCCAGGGTTGCCACATCGGTAGTCACCTGGGGGTTTTCAATGGAGTAACCATTGATGTTCCAATCGAGTGCTACCTGGCTGTAATCTTCCCAGCGCAGCCCCAGCATTACGCGCCAGGTTTCATCGTAGGTCCAGTCCAGTTTACCAAACACAGCGTCCGTCATGGTGGCTGCAATGTAACTCTGGTTGTTAGCACCGGGTACACCGAAGATGAAGTCGTTAGTAGGATCCAGAATGTTCTCTTCAGAGAATACCTGCGACAACGGTCCTTCCAATACAGAGGGATCATTGACCCGGAAAGCACCAATAGAGAACTGCTGCTGCTCGTACAGACGATGCTTGCGGTTCCATTCGTAACCACCACTCAGTTCAATAACTGAGGATTCCGTGATCAACGGTACAACCCAGCTCCAGCCGCCATTTTCAACTTTATCCTGGAGGTCAGTGAAGCGGTAAACCGCGGCACGGGTGTCCAGGTCAACAGCGGAAGACAGCACGGCCCCGGTGATGGGGTCGTTTGTTGTAGTACCAGCAATCGTCACTTCATTAGGTATATCAGTCGCTGCTCGGGACTCAGAATACTTCCAGTTGATTTTGGATTCTTCCGGCAGGACATCTTCCAGCCAGTTAATGATTCCCCAATCAGGAAGCTTTTCACGGGTTGCAGCACCGAAGTAATGCTCACCCATGATCTGGTTCACCGTCAGGTCACGTTCTTCAAACGTGATTCGATACTCGCGAAAACCGATGCCATCAGACTTTTCCCGGTTTTCGTTGAAGTAATCCCGAATCGCTGTCTCATCATCCGTGTTGCGGAGATACATGGACAACGTTTCAATCCTGTGGTCGTCTGTAAATCGCAGACCAAGGTTGATGTTGCCATGCAGATCAGTTTTCCGATTGGACTCTCGCTCGATTTCAAATCGCTCATCAGGGAACTGGAAGTTCCGGGCAGTCGATTCGGTATCATCCCAACCACGCTTGTAAGAAGCGCCGGCAAGAAAACCGAACTCCCACTCGTCGCTCAGGTAGAAGTTGTTACCGATATGGCCTTTCAGCTCATAATTGGGATCGTCATCTTCTTCCTGGATTGACAGGTTCCTGTTCATAGCAACGGCAAGCTCGCGGTTAAGCAACTGCGCATCTGCCAGTGATGCATTGGGCATATCCCGGGACTGCATGGCAGATAGCAGGTTCTGAACCTCAACGTTGCCCTGGTATTCATTCATGGTGGAACGGATGAATCCGGACAGTGCCCGGGTGCCATCATCAGTGCCCCACTCGTCATCGCTACCACCGTCATAACTCAGGTGCTTGCTCTCGTTTTCCGAATCAACACCGATGCCCACGTCAATACCGTAAGTGAAATCATCCGGGATACCCTTGGTGCGGATATCGACGGAACCTCCACCGAATGCTGCAGGCATGTCAGGGGAATAAACCTTTTGGACTGCCAGTGACTCTACGATCGTTGTCGGAAACAGGTCGAGGGGAATAACGCTTCGCGTCAGGTCTGGTGATGGAATCACAGAACCATTCAGCAACGTACTCGAGTAACGTTCCCCCAGCCCGCGAACATAAACGAACTTATCGTTTACCAGAGAAAGGCCTGACACACGGCGCAATGCGCCTGCAACAGTACTGTCCCCGACTCGCGAGATAAATTCGGAATCGATGAAGTCCATGACGACATCATCGTCCATGCGTTCGCCAATCAACTCTTCAGCAGAGCTTTTGAGTCGTGCCTGAAGAACAACTTCTTCCATCACCGGCTGTGCAAACACAGGCGCATTCCAGGAAGAAGCCACGGTAGCGAGCGCAATAGCGACAGAGATTTTTTTCACTCTGATCAATCTTTTCATTTACTCGCCTCTCTTTTGAATCATTCGAATAAAAAGCGCAAGGTGCTCAATGCTTTGAACACCTTGCGTTTCATTATGTCCTTATTCGAACCACAGAGGCTGAGCGCGTGAACCGTCGAAAATACCGTAGGTCCAACCTTGCGCCCAGTCAGCTGACTGGAGTGCAGCACCGATCCGGCCGGAAGCAGGGGCAGGTACAGTGGGCGCAGCATCATCAACGACCATGGCGCTGAACTCTGCAGAGTAGATGGGCGGAGTGCCTTCCAGAAGTACCAGACCAGTATCAGCGTTAGCAGTGGGATCTGTTACTGCAGAGATAGTCGCAAACTGGTTGCCGTTGGCTGAAGCCCACGCTGCCGGAGACAGACCACCAATAGTGTCGCCACGATCCTGATCCTGACAGGCCAGGATGTTGGAAGTCATGACAAGATCGCCATCTTCAGCGGCAACCGCAGAGCGATTATCGATTCGCAGGCAGTAGTTGTTGTCTGAAGAATCTACACCAGGCGAACTGATCACCATGGAGTCGCTGATGTTCATGAAGATACCTTCACGGAAACGCCAGCCTGCTCCGGGGTCGTGGGTTGCAGTGTCTGCACCATTTGGAGAAACAACACAGGTCAGGTTAGTAATCGTCGGCGCGCTTTGCAGGCCCTGGGCAATTTTGGCTTCAACTTCTTCCGATGTAAGGCTTGAGAAGCTGCCCAGGCCATCAGATTCGATGCAGTGGTTGCCATCTGTTTCACTCTGGATAACCAGCGCATTAGTGATAGAGCCGTTATAGCCTTCGTCAATGTCGATGGTGTCGTCACGGGCATAAACACCAACAAAGTTCTCGAAGTTCACTGAACCACCGAACATCTCGATGCCATCGTCAAACGTAGAGTAAACCTGCAGGTTGCTGACGATTGTGTTGCTGCCAACACCACCAAAAGAGATGCCGTTCAGCTCGTCACCGTTCGCCACCTGGGCACCCGTGTGCTTGGTGATAAAGTATTCGAGACGGCCAGAGCTGTCTTCGTCGTTGTCACCACCGTAGTGTGAAGTATCAAGACCTGCGGCACCTTCAGCTGCAACGTGGCAATCAGAAGTGCTGAATCCTGACTCGCCGCGATTGCCGGTGTACTCACACTTGTTGGTGACACCGAAGCCATTGATGACCATACCACCCCACTGCTGTACGTCTTCAGCACCCACTGTGCCATTTACGTCTGAGATAGAAGTGAAGGTAATCGGCGCATCAGCCGTGCCCACAGCAAAAATCTGTGAACCACGGTTAATGATGACAAAGTCAGAGCTGGTTGCAAAAGCAACGGTTGCACCGGCTTCAACAGTCAGCGTGGGACCGTCACCACCCTGGGAGATACCTGCCGCAGCCATGTCTGCGTCGTTGTCGTAGTTACGACCAACAAACAGGCTGCCTTCGAACAGGTGAGCACCACCGTTTTCCAGCGCCGGAATAGTCATGTCGACGGTCAGTGGGTTACCTGCATCCAGGAAGGAAGCTGAGTAAGAGCAGTTACCGTTAGAGTCGGCTTTACCCTGGATGAGCTGACCACCAGAGTTGGTGTAAGACGCGCAGATATCATCTGGATTGTCACCACCACCAACATTGGTGTTGTTTGAGTCATTGACCGAGTTATCGATAGTAGTCGGTTCGATGTTGATATCGCCACCGCCGCCACCGCAACCGGTGATGAACAGGACCACAAAAGCAGAGAGCAGGAATTTCTTCCCCATTTGTCACACCTCTTTCACTGTTTATTTGTATGAGTTCAAAAAGAGACTCTGGTTAAAACTGCACGGTTTAAAAACATTCCGTGCGCGCGCTAACCAGAGTCTCCCCACGGAACGGGCGCCAGTGTAGATGGAGGTGGTTAAGCTCGGATTAACTTGCGTAAAGGAAACTTAAAGATTTCTTTAACCTTAATGGCCTCATTTAGCGGATATCATCGGCAAGCCGCATTGGACCGATAGTGAAAATAAAGAAAACCCTGCTTTTTCTTTAATATTTATTCTCAATGTCAGGTTAATGATGGTGGTGAGGGTCTGCATCCCAGCCATGAGAGTGGCCATGTCTCAGCTCTTCCTGCACCGCATCACGGATATCCTTGACCTCGATATTGAAAGTGACGGTTTTACCCGCCAGGGGGTGGTTTGTATCCACATCCACGTTGAATTTACCCACCTTCGTGATGACCACGTCCCGGGGTCCATCCTTCGTGTTTACCCTGACCGCCATACCCGGCCGCAGTCGCTTCTCCCGGGTCAGCAGGTGCTTGATCGGCACCCGCTGCACCGAGTCCTCAACTCTTAAACCGTAGGCCTGCTCTGGCGGCAGTGTCACGGAAACCAGGTCACCCTTGTCCCTGCCTTCCAGTGCGGTTTCCAGTGCTGGCAGCAGGTTCCGGTAGCCACCGTGCAGGTAAACCATGGGTTCATCGCCACTATCCTCAACTTTCTTCCCTTCTTCATCGGTCAGGACGTATTGAAAGGCGACGACCTTGTTCTTCGATATGGGCATTTTTATTTCCCCTGAGCAGATGTATAGTACTGTTTATATATACAGTACTTTTTATAGGCCAATGTACGCTGAGCTGCATTGTATAAGTAACTATTCCTTTTTAAGAGGGGCATCTCATCCTGAAGAACTGGTCGAGCAGGCTGCCCTGCTCGGCTACACCGCGATTGCCGTGACCGATGAATGCAGCATGGCTGGCGTGGTGAAAGCCCATGTGGCCGCGAAGGAACACGGCATCAAGTTGATTGTGGGCAGTGAGTTTCAGCTGGATGAACAGGTCCTCGTGGTGCTGCTGGCACCAAACCGGGTAGCTTACGGCCAGATCTGTAACCTGATCACCATCGCACGGCGACGTGCGGACAAGGGTGAATACCGGTTATCCATGAGGGATCTCGACATCGCGACAGACCAGTGCCTGGCCATCTGGATTCCGGGCAAACCGAAAAAACATCATCGCCAGTGTGGTGAAACGCTGGCCGCCATATTCCGGGATAGACTCTGGATCGGTCTGGAGATATTCCCGGACGGGCAATCCATCGGCTGCTACGAACATGCCTTCAAACTGGCGCAGCGTTTTTCCCTGCCGCAGGTCGCCTGCGGTGATGTGCACATGCATCATCCGGACAGGAAACCCCTGCTGGATGTGGTATCTGCGGTCAGAATGCGCCAGTCCATCCAGCTGGCGGGCAGATTGCTGTTCGCGAACCGGGAGAAACATCTGCGCCCGGTCACGACACTGAAACAGCTTTATCCGCCTGCCCTGCTCGAGGCCAGCACCCGGATTGCCGACCTGTGCCATTTTTCCCTGGATGAACTGCGTTATGAGTATCCGGAAGAACTGGTACCCCCCGGACTCTCACCCTCGAAGTACCTGAGACAGCTGACCGAGTACGGCATGCAGAAAAGATGGCCGGATGGCGCACCAGCTCATGTCATTGAGCTGATAGAAAAAGAACTGGGCCTGATCGCAGAGATGCAGTACGAGTACTACTTTCTTACGGTGTTCGACATTGTTCAGTTCGCCCGCAGCCAGGGCATTCTCTGCCAGGGCCGGGGTTCAGCGGCCAACAGCGCCGTCTGTTATTGCCTTGATATCACAGAGGTGGACCCGGCAAGGGTCAGCCTGCTGTTTGAGCGTTTTATCTCGAAGGAACGCAACGAGCCCCCGGATATTGATGTCGATTTCGAGCATGAGCGACGCGAAGAAGTCATACAGTACATCTATAAGAAATATGGCCGTCATCGGGCGGCGATTGCCGCAACGGTTGTGACCTACCGCCCCAAGAGCGCCATTCGTGATGTCGGCAAGGCTCTTGGGCTGGATCTGCAGCTCGTGGACCACCTTGCCAAGTCACTTTCCTGGTGGGACAAGAGGGAACAGTTACAGGCCAGGTTCCTGGAGGCCGGCGTTAACCCGCGCAGCCCAGTCATTGACCAGTTTCTTACGCTGGTTAATGCCATCCTGGGATTCCCCAGGCACCTGTCACAGCATGTTGGCGGCTTCGTGATTTCAAGCGGCCCCTTGTCACACCTTGTGCCTGTCGAAAATGCTGCCATGGAGGATCGCACGATCATCCAGTGGGACAAGGACGACCTTGAATCCCTTGGCCTGCTGAAAGTTGATGTGCTTGCCCTTGGCATGCTGACGGCGATTCGAAAAAGCATCGACATGATCAACGAATACCGGGCCACAGACCTGACACTGGCAACCATTCCCGCCGAAGACCCGCTGACCTACAAAATGCTGCAGAAAGGTGACAGTGTCGGCGTGTTCCAGGTTGAGTCCCGTGCCCAGATGTCCATGCTGCCCAGGCTGAAGCCCCGGAACTTCTATGACCTGGTGATCGAAGTCGCCATCGTTCGGCCCGGCCCCATACAGGGCAACATGGTTCACCCCTACCTGAAACGAAGAAACGGCATCGAAAAAGTCACCTATGCTAACGATGCCGTTAAGTCTGTACTTGAGCGCACCCTTGGCGTGCCTATTTTTCAGGAACAGGTCATTAAACTGGCGGTGGTGGCTGCAGGTTTCTCCCCAGGGGAAGCGGACCAGCTGAGGCGCGCCATGGCAGCCTGGAAGCGCAAGGGTGGCCTGGAACATTTCAGGGTAAAGCTCGTGGAAGGCATGCTGGAGCGTGGGCACGACCAGGATTTCGCTGAGCGCATCTTTGAACAGATCAAGGGTTTTGGTGACTATGGGTTTCCCGAATCCCATGCAGCCAGCTTCGCCCTGCTGGTTTATTTTTCAGCCTGGATCAAGCGGCATGAGCCAGCGGCTTTTTACTGCGGCCTCCTGAACAGCCAGCCTATGGGTTTTTACTCCCCATCCCAGCTTGTCCAGGATGCCAGGCGTCATGATATTGAAATCAGACCGGTAGATATCAACGCCAGTGAATGGGAATCCACCCTGGAAGCCCCTACCTACCATGGAGAAATCGCCTCAAAGCAACCCGCTATCAGGCTTGGGTTCCAGCGCATCAAGGGATTACGCGAGGATACAGCGCTGCGAATCGTGCATGCCCGCAATACGTCACCTGTCAGAAGCCTTCATGACATCGCCAGGCGTGCACGCCTCGACAAGGGAGACCTGGCACGGTTGACAGAGGGCGGCGCCTTCAAGGACCTGTCAGGGCATCGTTACCAGACACACTGGCAGGCGGGCGCCATCCTGCCGGAATCGCCTCTATTTCATGTAGCGGAATCGAAACAGGCTTATCCCGCCGAGACGCCGGTCATCCTGCCCGCACCCGGTGAGGCTGACGACCTTCGCGCTGATTACCTGAGCCTTGGGCTGACACTGGGCAGGCACCCGATGTCGCTGCTGCGCGAACAGACGGATGCACCTTTCGCCAGGTGTAAAACGGCAAAAGACCTCAAGCGAATCCGCCATGGGCGATTCGTTCAGGTTTCAGGCATTGTGACCGGACGACAACGTCCGGCCTCGGCGTCCGGCGTGCTGTTCCTGACCCTTGAAGATGAAACCGACAACATCAATGTGGTGATCTGGACACGCATTCTTGAGACTTACCGGTCCGCCGTTGTCCAGGGGAGACTGCTGAAGATCAAGGGAGTCCTGGAACGCCAGGAATCCGTGATTCATGTGATTGCAGGTCACGTTGAGGACCTGAGCCACTACCTTGAGCATTTCTCCCTGAAGTCGAGGGATTTTCGGTAATATGCTCTCTCACCTGATGAGAATCGTGGGGAGCCATGTTCCAGCGTATGTTTTTTAGCAAAACCCATCTGTACCAGATGGTGTGCGCCCTATTGATCGGCGCCAGCCTGGCAGCCCAGGCAGACATCGCCCCGGAAACCCTGAAAGCAGAATCCATCAGGGCCATCCCTGAGCACGCACTTCTGATCAACACCTTTGGAGAAAACGCCCTTCTCTTTGATACAGACACCCTTGAGGTCCTGGGCATGATTTCGACGGGCATTGATGCAAACGCTTTTGAAATCGAAGTCGAACGCGGCGTCCTGCATGCTGCGGAAACCTACCTGAGCCGACATACTCGAGGTGAACGCACAGACGTTATCTCCACTTACGACATTGAGAACCTCTCCCCCCTCAGCGAGATTGTTATTCCACCCAGGCATGCAGGTGGTTCACCCATGCGCAACTATTCAGGCCTTCTGCACGACGGCGATACACGTCTCATGCTTGTCACCAACATTACACCGGGCAACACCATATCGGTGGCTGACCTGAACAGTGGGCAGTTCCTGAATGAAATATCCACCGCAGGCTGCGGGCTTGTATACCCGGATAAAGGCCTGAGGTTCCTGCAGCTCTGCGGTGACGGCACGGTACAGATCATCATGCTAGATGCTGACGGCAACGAGATAGCACGTGATCGCTCCGGCGTGTTCTTTGACCTGCAGGCAGATCCACTGATGGAAAAGGCTGCGCGGGATGACCGTGGATGGGTATTCAACTCATTCCTTGGCCGGGTCATCGGTGTGGAACTGGACCTTGAAAATGAAGAACTGAAGGTAGAGGAACGGTTTGTGATCGACGACGGCACCGGTGAGTGGCGAATTGGTGGTATGCAGCCGCTGGCACTACATCGGTCGACCAATATGCTGCTGGCCCTGATGCACCCCATGGCAGATGCTGAGGACACTGGTGGTCACAAGGCACCTGGTGTTGAAATCTGGTACTTGGACGCACAATCCGGTGCTATTCGCCACCGGCTGACGCTCCCGGAACCCGCTACCGCCATTGCTGTCTCCCAGGATGAGAAACCGCGCCTGTATGTCGGCTCCATTATCTCAGGCCAGGTCAGTGTCTATGACCTGGTGACGACACAACTTACCGGCACCATCACTGATCTCAGTTTCCCAACAATCCTGCAGAGCCTGACGCCCGCAAAAAACAATGATTGATCCCGCTGCACTTTATACGCTGCTCGGCAGCTTCGCCCTGCTGTTCGCCATGTCCGCCCTGGAGAAATACCAGGACGTGGTGGCATTTCGCCAACAGGTCGCTGACTACAGGGTACTGCCAGAATTCCTGGTACCTGTGGAAGCTATCACAGTGGTTGCCGCTGAGGTCATCGCAGCGACACTGCTCATCACCCAGGCATACCTCTGGGGTGTCATGCTGGGGCTCGCCATGTTGCTGCTCTACGCGGCAGGTATCCTGGCCAACCTGCTGAGGGGAAGAACACACATCGACTGTGGCTGCCTCGGATCCCGCGGTGAAGGTATCAGTTACTTTCATGTCCTGAGAAACATTTTGCTGGCAGCATTCCTCTCCGCCTGTACCTTGGCGGTGGGTACACGCGACCTTGTCTGGCTCGATTACCTGACAATCATCATCGCGGTAGCCGCAGCATCAGGTATCTATGTCACCATGACACTACTGATTTCGAACTATACTGAACAGCGCCTGTGGTGGTCGGAATGACCGCGGCACTTGTTATCTCCAACCTGATCCTCTGGGTCGTGGTGCTCCTGCTCCTGTTTGCCGTATTTGCACTGGCGCGCCAGATCGGCGTGTTACATGAGCGGGTCGCGCCAGTAGGCGCCCTGACACCTGCCAGCGGGCCGAAGATTGGTGAGCAGCTGGAGTCAGTTGCAGTCAAGACCCTGGGAAGTAAAACCGTCGAGGTCGGTGCACCCGGGGAGGCGTCCACGTTCATTTTCTTTATGTCGCCTGGCTGCCCGATCTGCCGTTCGCTGCTACCGATTGTTGCAGACATGGCGAATAAGGAAAAAGTCCAGGTACTCTATGCATCCGATGGTGACGATGTTGCTGTTCATGAAACCTATGCCAGGGAGCACGGCATAGATCCGGACCGGTATGTCCTGTCACAAACCCTGGGCATGATATTGGGCGTCAATCGCCTGCCCTTTGCTGCGCTCATTAATGAACAGGGTGTGTTGCGCTCACGAGGACTGGTGAACAATCGCGAACACCTGGAAAGCCTGCTTGCGGCTGACGAATTGGACGTGTCCAGCGTGCAGGAGTATCTTGGCCTGAAAGAGGACTAACCTTGGATAACGTCTTTCTAAAAAAGCTTGATCAATGGGTTACCGGGCGCACAGTAACTTCAGCACGAAACCTGTCGCGGAGGAACTTCATTTCCCGGTTGGGCCAGGTGCTTGTCGGCACTGCCCTCATACCCGTATTGCCGGTTGCTCGCGCCGCAAACACACCACTTAGTGAGATTGGCGATCCGCAAAGCTGTGAATACTGGCGCTACTGCGCCATCGATGGATTTCTCTGCAGCTGCTGTGGCGGTACCGCTTCAACCTGCCCACCGGGTTCTGAGCCATCACCTGTGACCTGGGTTGGAACCTGCGAAAACCCGGCAGACGGCAAACGCTACATCATTTCCTACAACGATTGCTGCGGTAAAGGCGGTTGCGGCAGGTGCTTCTGCAATCGCAATGAAGGCGACAAGCCTGCGTATTACCCGCCCAAGAACAACGACATCAACTGGTGTGTCGGCACAAAGACCAATGCTTACCACTGCTCTACTGCCGTGGTCATGGGTGTCGACGAAAGTTGATGCGCTTTGCGATCTTTCTCACGCTTTCCTTTTTCCTGACAGACGCCGAAGCCGACCCCAGGAGCCATTACCTGATTCACTGCATGGGATGTCACCTGGTTGACGGAGCAGGCGTGCCCCCGGAGGTGCCCACTTTCAACCACGACCTCGCGTTCCTGGCAGGTACGGACGAAGGCAGGCGCTACCTTGTCCAGGTGCCGGGCGCCGCCCAATCACCAATTGACGATGCCGCGCTGGCAGCATTACTGAACTGGATGCTGGCCAGGTACGCACCGGGAGAATCTGTCACCCCGTATTCAGAAAGCGAAATATCAGAATACAGACAGCAAATTCTTGCAGACCCGATATCCGAAAGGGCTCGACTGTTTGCAGCCAAACATTAAATAGAGGATTCAACAATGACAGATCAACTACAACTTCAATCACTCGTCACAAAAGAAGGCACACTTGAACTGTCCCTGGCAAAAGTTCCGGTACCAGTGCCAGGCGAAGATGAAGTTCTGGTCAGGGTTGAAGCTGCACCGATCAACCCTTCAGATCTGGGGTTACTGTTTGGAATGGCAGACATGACGACCGCTTCAGCATCCGGCAGCGGGGACTCACCCGTAATCACAGCAACGATCCCTGAAGGACTACGCAAAATTGTCGCGGCCCGGGCGGGTCAGCCCATGCCCGTGGGTAACGAGGGCGGCGGTGTGGTAGTCGATGCCGGGTCAAGCCCGGAGGCGCAGGCCCTGCTCGGCAAGACGGTCGGTATCCTGGGAGGCGCCATGTATACACAGTTCCGGTGCGTAAAGGCAAAACAATGCCTCGCGATGCATGAGGGCGTGACACCGGCAGAAAGTGCCTCCTGTTTTGTGAATCCACTCACTGCACTTGGCATGGTGGAAACCATGAAGATGGAAGGATTCAGCGCCCTCTGCCACACGGCAGCCGCTTCAAATCTCGGGCAGATGCTGCAGAAAATCTGCCTGAAGGACGGCATCGAACTGGTGAACGTGGTGCGCAAGCAGGAACAGGTGGACATCCTGAAAGGCATCGGTGCAAAACACGTCTGCAATTCCAGCGAAGACTCTTTTATGGATGACCTGACTGATGCCATCGCAGCAACGGATGCTTACATCGCTTTTGATGCCACCGGTGGCGGCAAACTCGCCGGTCAGCTCCTGACAGCCATGGAGGCGGCGGCTATGCGAGCCGGCGGAGACTACAATCGTTATGGCTCAGACAGGTTCAAGCAGGTATACATCTATGGCGGTCTGGATCGTTCGCCCACCACGCTGAACCGAAACTTCGGGTTTTCGTGGAGCCTTGGTGGATGGCTTCTGACACCTTTCCTGCAGAAGATTGGTAGGGAAGCCGCAGACAAGCTCAGGCAACGTGTGGCTGACGAGATCAAGACAACCTTCGCCAGCAGTTACACAAAAGAAGTATCCCTTGCGGAAGCGCTGACACTGGACGCGATCAGCGTGTATGGCAAACAGGCGACCGGCGAGAAGTACCTGATCAATCCCAACAAGTAGCGCTAAAGGCTGGCGAGTGTGATCTCCATCATATCGCCAAAGTTGGTTTCCCGTTCCTCGGCAGACAGGCGCTCGTCCCTGGTGATGTGATCGCTGACCGTCATCACCGCGAGCGCCGCACCACCCTGCTCTGCTGCGATCCGGTACAGGGCTGCGGCTTCCATTTCCACCGCAGCAATGCCGAGCCGGCTGGCAATGGCATAGATGTCATCTGTCAGATGATAAAAGGTGTCGGACGTAAAGACGTTTGTGACAACAAAATTGGCGTCTGTCTTTTCTGCCGCCTCAATCCAGGCCTTCATGAGGCCGTAATTGGCAATGGCTGCATAGTCATGGCCATTGAATCTCAGGCGATTCACGTTGGAATCTGTGGAGGCGCCCATCGCAACCACAAGGTCGCCCAGGTTCACATCAGGATGGATCGAACCGCAGCTACCCATTCGGATAATTTTTTTGACGCCGAAATGCTCGAACAGCTCCGTGGCATAGATCGACATGCTCGGCATACCCATACCACTGGACATGACCGACAAGGGCTTACCCTGGCAGCTGCCTGTAAAACCAAGCATGTTCCTGACCTCGTTTACCTGGCGTACATCTTCCAGGTATTTCTCAGCAACAAATTTTGCGCGCAAAGGATCACCGGGCAACAGGACTGTTTCCGCAATATCTCCGGGCTCTGCGCCGATATGTGGTGTAGCCATAAATCAATCCTCTATGAAAATGACAGCATCAGGCCTGCGATAGTCGCACTCATCAGGTTAGCAAGGGTCGCTGCGATGACAGCCAGCAGGCCAAGCTGAGACATTTCCTCCCGACGTTCCGGCACCAGCACACCGATACCACCCACGACAATTGCAATGGACGACAGGCATGCGAACCCGCACAGCGCAAACGTCACAATGGCCTGGGTGCGTGGAGTCAGGTCACTCTGGTAATGGGCAACAAAATCCAGGAAAGCAATAAACTCATTCAGCATCAATTTTTGACCAAGCAGGCTGCCCACCTGGCGCGTCTCTTCCCAGGGTACGCCGATCAGGAACGCAACCGGTTGAAACAGCACACCCAGTATCTGCTGCAGCGTTAAACCCTCAAAACCGACCAGCCCACCTGCCCAGCCTATCATGCCATTGATCATGGCAATCAGCGCAATAAACGCGAGCAGCAGAGCGCCGATGGCAAATGCCAGCTGCATCCCCTGGAGCGCCCCGGTTGCCGCGGCGTCAATCACATTAACGGCCCTGTGCTCGACAATGTCCTCATGCACATCAGCATGATCAGAGGTCACATCATCCAGCTCCGGGCGAATAAGTTTTGCCATCATCAGTCCTGCCGGTGCCGCCATAAAACTCGCTGCCAGGAGATATCGCATTTCAACACCAGCTGCGGCATAACCACCAAGGACCGATCCCGCGACGGTTGCCATACCCCCAACCATCACCGCAAAAATCTCTGAAGTGGACATCCGTGCCAGGTAAGGTTTTACCGCAATCGGTGATTCAGACTGACCAATGAAGATGTTGGTTGCGGCTGCCATGGACTCAGCCTTGGTAGTACCCAGTACGAGCTGGATGACCCCCCCAATCAGGCTGACCAGGCGCTCCATGATGCCCAGGTGATAAAGCACTGACACAAGCGATGCGAAGAACACGATAATTGGCAGTACCTGGAGTGCAAATACGAAGCCATGACCGTCCGAGGCAAAGTCACCGAACATGAAATTCATGCCCGCCTGGGCATAGCCGAGAACGCTGATGACAACCTCAGCAACCGTTTCCAGGGCCGCTTTTCCAGCAGGGACATAAAGCACCAGGGCGGCGACAACCAGCTGGATCGAAAAAGCACCACCCACAACCCGCCAGCTGATACGAGACGTGTCTGAAGAAAGTAGATAACCGACACCAAAGATACACAGGATGCCCAGGAGGCTTTGTCCAATTTCAAACATACTGCTTTTACATGCACCCGGTTTTTAAGCAAGCACGCAGGTTACACCATTCGGGATATAATTACCGTCCAGCGAGAGACGCTAGCAAGTAAAGGGTAACAATATGCGGCGCGCAATCATCCTGGTTGCTGACAGCTTCGGCATAGGTTTCACACCGGATGCCGAAAGTTTTGGTGATTCCGGCGCCAATACCTATGCACATATCGCCAGGCACTACCTGGCAGAAAAGGGTGAAAAACTTTCACTGCCCAACCTTAACGCTATGGGGTTAAGCGCAGCGGGCAGTGCTGTCGCAACAGAAAAACTCGAAGTAACGGCGACCGCTCCCGTTTCCGGAGGATACGGCGCCGCCGCTGAACTCAGCCGCGGGAAAGACACCCCGAGTGGCCACTGGGAAATGGCCGGTGTCCCCGTCATGTTCGACTGGGGCTACTACCCCCGGACGCCTGACTGTTTTCCTCACAACTTCCTCGATACGCTGATGCAGCGAACCGGAGTCGCTGGTGTGCTGGGGTGTATCCATGCATCCGGCACTGACATTATTCGTGACCTTGGGGAAGAACACGTCAGGACTGGCAAGCCGATCTGCTACACCTCCGCGGACAGCGTGTTCCAGGTGGCAGCCCACGAAGAGGTTTTTGGCCTGGAGCGGCTCTATGAATTCTGCGAGATTGCCCGTGAACTGCTTTACAAGGACAACATCGGTCGCGTCATTGCACGCCCCTTTGTCGGTGATGATTCCGCCAGCTTCGTTAGAACAGGCAATCGCCGTGACTACTCTGTCGAGCCGCCGGAGCAGACCCTGCTGGATTGTCTGGTTGCTGAAGGACACCGGGTAGCTGCAGTCGGCAAGATTTCTGACATTTTTGCACACCGGGGAATCACCACCAGCACCAAGGCAACGGGCCTGGAAGCGCTGATCAACACCACCCTGGAAAAAATTAACACCGAGCCTGATAACACCCTGATATTTACCAATCTCGTTAACTTCGACCAGGATTTCGGTCATCGCCGGGACCCTGAAGGATACGCGGAGGCACTGAAGTATTTTGACCAGCGACTGCCGGAGATCCAGGCCGCGATGTCTGACGAGGACCTCCTGGTGATTACGGCCGATCACGGTTGCGACCCTACCTGGCAAGGCACGGATCACACACGTGAATATGTACCCGTCCTGACATGGCGCCGCGGTATGGGCCCAGTCGACCTTGGTATCAGGAAAACTTTCGCTGATATTGGCCAGTCGCTGGCAGATTATTTCCGCATCCCACCCCTGAAACAGGGCGAATCTTTCCTGTCTGCTCTGGTTTGACCTGATTACCCAAGACAGGGACACTATCTGTCCCTTAAGCAGTCAGGACCACCTATGGCGAGTTCCACCGAACAGTATGATGTCGTTATTGTCGGCGCCGGCTTTGCAGGCATGTACCTGCTGCACCGGTTGCGGGAACTTAACCTCAGGACCCGAATTTATGAGGCTGGTGATGACGTAGGAGGCACCTGGTACTGGAACCGGTACCCCGGCGCCCGCTGTGATGCCGAAAGCCTTGCCTACTCCTTCTCTTTTTCACCGGAACTGGAACAGGAGTGGGAGTGGTCAGAACGCTACGCACCGCAGCCTGAAATCCTTGAGTACGCCCGGCACGTCAGCGAACGTTTTGACCTGCGCAAGGACATCCAGTTTGAAACACGGGTTACCCGTGCAAGCTACCGGGATGAGACTGAGGACTGGCTGATCGAAACAGACCAGGGCAATAAAGCCATCGCAAAATACTGCATCATGGCAACCGGTTGTTTGTCCGTTCCACAGCTGCCTGACATACCCGGTGTTGATGACTTCAAGGGCAACCTATACCAGGCCAGCAAATGGCCACACGAACCTGTCAGCTTCAAAGGCCAGACGGTCGGCATCATTGGCAGCGGTTCAAGCGGTATCCAGGCTATCCCCGTCATCGCGGAAGAAGCCGACCATCTCTATGTGTTCCAGAGAACACCCAACTTCAGTGTGCCAGCGGCAAACGGCCCGCTGGATCAAGACTGGGTGGCCGAATTTAAGAAAAACTATCGCGCGCACCGCCAGAATCACAAGATCGGTAACGGTTCCGGTTTTGGCGATCTGCAGATCGAACCACGAACCGAGGTGAAGTTACCGATCCTGCGCGCTGAAGTCAGCGACGAAGAAGCCACTGCTCTGCTTGAAGAAGCCTGGAAGTCGGGAGGCGCCAAGTTCATGTCCGCCATCGGTGACCAGCTGATGAATGAGGAAGCGAACCAGTTCGCTCGTGAGTTCGTTTATCGCAAGATCCACGAAACAGTCAGGGATCCCAAAACCGCGGAACTGCTGTGCCCAACCAACCATCCAATCGGCAGCCGTCGTATCTGCGTTGATATCAATTACTACGACACCTATAACCGGGATAACGTCACCCTGGTATCCGTCAAGGATCAACCCATCGAGCAGATTACCGAAAAAGGTGTCCAGGTTAACGGCGAAGTGTACGAACTGGAAACCCTGGTGCTGGCCACAGGATTTGACGCCATGACCGGCGCTCTGCTTCGCATCGACATCCAGGGAGAAAATGGCATCAAGCTGGCGGACAAATGGCATGCCGGTCCACGATCCTACCTCGGGCTCTCAATCGCAGGTTTTCCCAACCTGTTCACCATAACCGGCCCAGGCAGCCCTTCGGTGTTGAGCAATATGCTGGTATCCATCGAACAGCACGTCGACTGGATCATGGACTGTTTCAAACACATGAGGGATCACAACCTGACTGTTTTCGAGGCAGACGAAAGTGCGGAGGATCAATGGGTGGATCACGTCAACGAGGTAGCCAACATGACGTTGTTTCCGAAAGGCGGCTCCTGGTATCTCGGTGCCAATGTTAAAGGCAAACCGCGAATATTCATGCCCTATGCCGGCGGTGTGGGTCCCTACCGGGAAATCTGCGACGCGGTGTCCGCAGACGGCTATCGCGGATTTTCTTTCCACTAGTTTTCCAGAACCTTTTTCCAGTACCTTTTTCCAGGACAAGGAGCCAACATCATGGAGCTGAACAACAGGGTCTGCATCGTTACGGGCGGTGCCAGTGGTATCGGCGCTGCTACTTGTCGCGCCTTTGCCAGGGCAGGTGCAAAGGTGGTCGTCAGTGATGTCAATAAAGATGGCGCAGCAGAAGTTGCGGATGAAATCGGCGGAACGGCCATCGCGTGCAATGTCGCGGAAGAGTCAGACATCAACCAGCTCGTCAGTAAAACCGAATCCGAGGTGGGTGAAATCGACCTGTTCTTCAGTAACGCTGGTATCCTGACTGGCGGGGACCCACTGGAAACACCCATAAATGTCTGGCAAGAACAGTGGAGCGTCAACGTCATGGCACATGTTTATGCCATTCGCGCAGTGCTGCCGAAGATGCTGAAGCGCGGTGAGGGGTACTTGTTGCATACAGCGTCCATGGCGGGAATTCTTTCTACACACGGCAACCTGACCTATGCCACAACGAAACATGCTGTCGTCGGGCTCGCAGAATGGATGGCATTCACCTATCACGACAACGGCATCAGGGTGTCACTGCTGGCCCCACTCGGTGTGCGCACACCAATGATTGGCGATCTTTCATCTCCCTGGGCGGTTTCAGCGGCAGGTCCCATCAAAGAGCCAGAAGACGTTGCGGATATGGTGGTTGAGGCGGTGCAAAACGAACAGTTCCTCATACTGACTGACCCTATTGCCCAGACCTGGATGGAACGCAAAACAGGCGACATGGATCGCTGGCTGAACGGCATGCGCAGGCTCCAGGTTAAAATTGAATCAACACAAAGCGGTGACAGGAATGAGTGAAGTGGATGCTACCGAAAACGAAAAACGCGGAAAGCGTGACCGAAAACGACTGCGCAGTGTTGCGATACGCCATGGTGCATACGTACTGGCTGCGTTCACACTCTGGGGCGCGGCTGATGCCTGGGCCAGCGCTACAGGCTGGTTTCTCGCGGAGACCATCGCCCTAATGAATGCGGTTTTTGCAGGCACCGCGATTGCCTACATCTGCCATGAGTGGGGCCACTTTGCCGGCGCCAGGCTGTCAGGCGCGGTATCACCCGTAGCAAAAGAACCCGTGTCGTTCTTCATGTTCACCTTCAAGGATGAACTCAATACACGCGGCCAGTTCATCTCGATGAGCGTTGGCGGGCCAGCTGCCAACTGGACCCTCGTGCTCCTGCTTTATCTCATGCTGCCACTGGACACCTGGTCGCAGGCGCTGTTCCTGGCGACGACTTTCGCCATTGCCATCAGCGTATCTGTATTCGAGTTCCCGGTAATTAACCGCGTGCTCTATGGCGACAACCCGGCAGAGACCATCGATAATCGCCTGAAGGAAACGGGCAATATGCCGCGTAACATCGGTATCGTTGGCGGCGCAGTGCTCTGGCTAATCACCGTTTAGACGGATTTCGTATACATGGCTCATACGATCCAGGAAAAGGGAAACATCTTCCAGGTAACGTTTTCAGGTGTTCTCGACATAACTGCCATGGAGGCCTGTTTTATGGACCTACTGGCCGCTATGGAAAACAATCCAGCCGCGAGGTTCCTGATCAGCTACGCTGAAATAGACGATTACCAGTTGTCCGCTGAAGAGGTGCGCGGAATTTCAGAGGCAATCAAAAGCAACTCGGACGGCCCGAGCACCTTCAAAATGGCGTTTGTGATTCCAAGTGACCTGGAGTTCGGCATGGGCCGGATGTTTCTATCAAACGTTGACGAGAACAGCAGTTATGCCATGTCCCGGGATGAACCCGCTGCGATGACCTGGCTCACCCGCTAGTCGCGCAACACCAGCCTCGCCGACACCTGGCCCGGCTCATCCCGTTTATCAATCGATATCTGCCTGACCACGATACCCTGCTGGGATTCCAGGCGTTCCAGCCAGACCATCAGCTGTGTAAATGGAACGGCCTCAAACCACACACTGACTGCTCCCGAGCCTTCAGGTTGCATCCTGCTGGGACTCACGCCAACAGTCTGCGCTGTGCGTGATACCGAGGTAAGCAGGTTACCGTCCGACGCTGATTTCTTGCTACCACCTGACGCAGCTCTCGCCTCTGCTTCAGTTGACTGCAGATAAGTCAGGAGCTTCAGGTGACGATCATGATCAACGCGACTGTCTTCCAGAAACTCGTATACCGGTGACCAGACAGAAAAATAGAACACCAGCAACAGCATGAAACCGCCTAGCAGCAGTAGCGCCGTCTGCTCCCGCTTCTCCAGCGTGGCGAAACGTTCTCTCAACTCGGCGAGATAAGCATTCATGATGCGCCTCCACGAACCTTGATGCTGCCACGGACGCTGTCACCTTCCTGGCTGATCGTGCCAATTTCAGCTTCCAGACCCGCTGATGTCAGTTTCTGCGTGTACTGAACCAATGCCTCAGAACGATCCCCAAGCACCTGGAGTATCAGGTCACCCCGGCTTTCATTGAAGTTGACGTTCTGCAGTGTCAGGCCAGCACCAGGTATACCCTGCGTCGCCTGGGCCAGAAGCGAAATAAAATCACCGCCGCTGTCATCGCTCGAGCGCCCCAGGTGAGAATCCCAACGACGGCGCACATCACGCACATTTCGATCATTCGGGAACACACTTTCATAGAGTGAACTTGCAGCTGACTGGTATTCACTCGCTTTGCGGGAAAGGAACACACCCTGCCCTGCGAGCAGAAGGAGATGCAGCAGGAGCGCGACGCCACCCAGCACAGCAACCGAACGCCATACCACCAGGCCACCAGAGCGCTTAGTCTCAACCTTGTAAGGACCCTGCAGCAAATTGGTTTCAGAGCCGGTGTACTGGCAACACAACAGGTAGAAACCGCTTTCCTCTATCACCTGTCGTTCAATCTTTTCCTCAGCTGCCTCCAGCTCGCCCAGTTGCAGCGCGATGGTTTCAAAAGCCTCTTCGTTCCCGGTAACGGTAATACCCGAGCGTTCGGATCCAGCTCCCAGCACCAGTGGTAGCTGGGCAGATGGCAGTGTCAGGCCACAGCCGTTGCCCTGGCGAACGTGCACCCGACTTCCATCAAGCACCACAGCAACTGCCTGGGCGGATTCCGGAACAGGTACCAGGCTGGTTTCAGACACCATGGTATCCACAACCAGGTCCACCCGGGACAGGAACTCAATCCTGGCTTCCATGGCATCCAGATCGCAGACACTGACCAGTATCTCTCCCTGGTAGTTTCTTTCCCCGAGAGCGAAGAAGCAGTCCTCCACATCTGTAGCGAGCTGTTCTTCTACAACATAAGGTACCGCCTGTACGATCTGGCGATACTGGCGACTCGGCACATTCGCCAGCGTGAGCAGCACATCTTCGCCGGCCGTGACGAAGATCACGCGACCCGCGAATTCATCAAACTGCTCGTTGAAATCCTGCAGTGAATCCCGGCCTTCTTCTTTCTTGTTGCCAAACTGGTCGAACAAAAGCCATTGAAGCGAGCTTTCAGCTTTTCGAAAAAACAGTGTTTCAGCCACTTTCTTCCTCCGTGGCTGGCGCAGGTCTTACCCTGAAAGTTTTGGAAAAATCGCGATGAAGAATTCGCATACTGCCGTCTAGAGAATTGCGATGAAGAATACTGGTCAGGTAACTGAATCGATCCTGGTACCTTGCGATTACCCGGACCTCAAAAAAGACAGATTGTACACCAAGACCGTCCGCCTGGATGTTTAACCCGGCGAGTTCCGGAGCCTGCAGGAACAACTGCACGGTTTCATACCCCTCTTCCTCATCTCGCCTCTGCACCAGCGTTTCTGCTGCCTCGAAGGACAATCCAGGTGCCAGTGACTGCAGGATCCCCGGAGATGCAGTATTGATGTTGAGCGAGCTGCGCTCGTCTGGCAACGCGGTCAGGTAAGGCAACAGGTACTGGAACCACTCCGGCTCCATACCAAGTAGTGCTATCTCAGAGGGGTCTGCCATCAGCGCATTTCCCGTTCTGTAGGGTGGATCAAACACCAGGTAGTCAAAATCCTCGGCACCGGCCAATTCTGCACCGGTATCTTCATCGATCCAGTCCTTGATTCGATCAACAATTGCCGGGTCGAGGCCCTTGGCGTTCACCAGGTTCAGCAACCTTTGGCGGGAGCGCACCTGCCCTGGATTACTCTGCGACAGGAGGTTCAGGTTAAAAAGGCTCTGCAGGTCCGTGATCTGCAGATTGACCTCACCATCCTCAAACTCATAGTGAAGTTCATCACTCGCCCAGGGCTCAAGCAGGTGATCCGTATCCTCATCCTCCTCAAAATCTTCATAGAGCACCTGCCGCGCAAGCTCCTCACCACCCAGCGCATACTGGAGTGCCTGTCCACGATCAAGGAAGCCACGTGTCGCCTGTATTGAGGCCTGCTGCTCAACCACCATGGAGGCGGCCATAACCGTACCCAGGGCCACGATGAGCAAAATAGTGACCAGGGCGATGCCTCTCTGGCTATTCATCGTCCTGCTCCCCAGGCCTGACAGCACGAGGATCTGTTACCTCATTGTTCTCATCCGGCGACGATTCTACGTCGCCGTCGTCTTCACCGTCTCCTTCGCTACCGCCCTGATTGCGAAAATCCTGTGCGTTAAACGGATCTACCAGCTGGAATAACCGCTCAACTTCGCCAACGCCCTCAACCGCAACCACCACTTCCACGCCGATCGGTGCCTGCGTGGTTTCTTCTTCCAGTTCAAACTCATCCTCCAGTGCAGTTGACGAATCGTCTGTAAAACCAGTGACGCGAAAATCTGTCACGCCTTCCAGCAAAAGCTGGCTGATCGGTTTCGAGTCTTCGGCACGATCAAGTACTTCCCAGAAATGCCGGGTCAGGGTTTCTTTGTCATAATCAATACTGTAGGCGACCCGCTGTAAACGGCTGCGGCTCCGGCCTGCGGGGTTGCTCCAGCCGCCGCGGGTGAACTCAACGACGTAGTCCTCGTTCTCAAACACCAGTGGTGCAACCGGATCGCCATACTGATCGCGAATCTGTCTGGGAACGAACTGGTTGAAGTCCCGCTGAAGAATAGAAAAAGCAAGATTGAGACTGGTGGCCCCTTCGCTGGCTGACCTCACCCGGTCGTTACTTTCAATCACGGTCTGCAGCATCTGGTAGGCACTGAGACCAAGAATGGAGAAGATCGAGATAGAGACAAGCAGCTCCAGCAACGTAAAACCTTTGGCAATGTTCACGACAGAGAACCTGGGCATATCAGTACCGCCCCAGGAAGCCGACAAGTTCCACACTAGAGATGTCCTCTGATTCCCGGTAAACGCTGACTACAACACGACGGACAAAATCGTTTTCTGTTGCCTCGATATCGGTTTCAACCTCCCAGCTGATGTCACCGGTTTCAATGACTTCCCTTGACACACCGACCGAGGGAAAGTTGGTGTCGCTCCGTTCCAGCATACGAAGCGCAGACATTCGATTTTCTGCAAGCCACCAGGCCACGGTTTTCTCCTGGATCATTCCTGCCTGGCGCAGGCTCTGGGTCGTATTTCGGACCAGGGCCACCGATACCACGGCAAACACCACCAGGGCGATCATCACCTCTACCAGGGTAAAGCCGCGCCTAGTCTGCTTCATTGAATCGCTCTTCATTGTCTTCATGGTCCCAGCGGAACTGGCCGTATCCATCAGCAATAAAGGTGTACTCACTACCGTCGTATCTCGACTCGAGAATGATCCGAAACGGCGTGGTTTCGCCGCTCGACAGCACGAGAACAGGTGGCAGGTTCTCACCCAGAAGGCGAAACCCTTCGGTATCTGCGCGCAGGGTCATCCGCAGGTCTTCCGGCAGTTTCCGCTCGTGGAATGGTGAAGGGGCTTTCTTCCAGCTCTGGCTACCATCGTCAAACCGGAGGAACTCATACCCTTTGCCCGTGCGCCGGAACCCGAATTCACTGGAATCCATCATCGCTTCGGTACGGGCCATGTCAAAAAGGAGTTCCAGGCGCCTGGTTTCGGTATCAACGTCAGCGCTCTGGACGAACCCTGGCAGACTGGCCACGGTCAGGCCGGCAAGGATCGTAACAATGAAGAGGACAACAAGGATTTCAATCAGGGTAAAACCCTGATCTCCCGGTTTACAGTTCTGACAGGAGGATATCCGCATCTACGCCTTCACCACCTTCCTGTCGATCAGCGCCGAAGGAATAGACCTCGATAGATCGGTCTTCATTATAGTAAAGGTAAGGCTCACCCCAGGGGTCTTCCGGCACAGACTTGAGATAACCTTCCGGATTCCATTTGCGGGGCTCCGGGAAACCGGTGGGTTCACTGACCAGTGCTTCCAGCCCCTGGTCCGTACTCGGGTAAAAACCGTTGTCCAGCCGATAGAATTCCAGCGCCTTGCCTACCTCCTGAACGCCCAGCCTGGCTGCAGCGACCCGCGCCTCGTCAGGCCTGCCAATAATGTTGGGTACGATCAACGCGGACAGGACACCCAGGATCACAACGACAACCATGATCTCAATAAGGGTAAAGCCAGCCGCTTTGTGTTTCGGCGCTGTTCTCAGCATTTCAAACTCCTGGAACCAAAAATATTACTGAACATCACTGAACGGGTGATGAACTCATCATACAACCAGCTGGTTAAGGTTAATGATCGGAAGCAGGATTGCCATCACAATAGTAAACACTGCACCACCCATCACAATCAGCATCACCGGGCCAAAGAGGCTCAGCAGCATGCTCATCAACAGCTCTGCATCCTGTTGCTGGTGCCTTGCCACACGCTCGAGCATGTCGTCCAGTTCGCCACTGCTTTCACCGGAGGCAATCATATGAAGCATCATGGGCGGGAAATAGCCGCTGACTTCAAGCGCCTTGGACAGGCTGGATCCTTCACTGACACGGACAGTTGCCTGGCTGACATTCTGGCGAAGCCAGGTATTGGAGAGTACTTCACCGGCGATGCGCATAGCATCAACCAGCGGTACGCCACTCGATGAAAGAATGCTGAGTGTGCTGGCAAACTGGGCGGTATTGGTTCCGCGTGACAGTTTCCCGGCGATAGGCAGTCCCAGAATCCAGCGGTGCCAGGTCAGGCGAATGGAAGGCACCTTCAACAGACGCCTGACGCCCCATACAAGCAGGACAGCCAGGGCAAAAATCATCAGGCCATAGTCCACGACAAAATCACTGGCACCGATAACCGCCGTCGTAAGCCAGGGCAAGTCCTGTTCAGACTCGGCAAACACCTTGACGATATCGGGCACCACATAGCCCAGCAAACCAGCCAGAATCAGGACGGTAAGAACAAAGAGGATGACCGGATACACCAGCGCCTGTTTTACCCGCGATGCAGATTCCTGCTGAGACTCCGTAAAATCAGCGAGTCGGTTAAGCACCAGGTCCAGATGGCCTGCAGACTCACCAGCAGCAACAGTTGCCCGATGCAGCGAAGGAAACGCCCTGGGATACTCAGCCAGCGCATTAGCCAGTGAAAAACCTTCCATAACCTTGGAGCGAACCGTGATCAACATACTATTGATCGCGGGTTTCTCACTCTGCCTGGACACCGCCAGCAGGGCTTCCTCCACCGGCAAACCTGCTGCAATCAGTGTCGCCAGCTGCCGTGTGACCAGGGCTCGTTCACTGACGGACAGGGAGGGTTTGAATAACTCTGAAAGAAAGTTTGAACCGCCCGCAGCCTCTTTCTTGCGCGTCGGGTTAACACCGAGTGGCGTCAGGCCCTTCTCTCGCAATATCTGCCGGACCTGGCGAACACTATCGGCTTCAAGAACGCCCTTTTCCTCACGGCCTCGGACATTCAGCGCACTGTATTCAAAAGCAGCCAATCAGGGTCTCTCAATCTTCCATGGTGACCCGCAGGACCTCATCAATGGTCGTCGTACCGAAAAGAATCCTGGCACGACCATCATCCCGAATGCCGGTGGTCTGGCTGCGCACCTGGGCTTCCATATCGAGCTCGGAGGCACCACTGTGAATCATGCGCCGGAGCTCATCATTTACGGCAACCACTTCATAGATCCCCATTCTGCCTCGATAACCCTCTCCTGCGCAGGCATCACAACCTACCGGGCGATACAGGGTGGGTGGGTTCGATGCTGAAACTTTCAGGAATTCGCATTCGTAGTCATCTGCTGTGTAGGCTTCGCGACAATCTTCACAAAGGGTTCGGACGAGTCGCTGGGCAACAAGACCAATCAGGGAATTGCTCAGCAGGTAAGGTTGCACACCCATGTTCGCCAGTCGCGTGACGGCACCGATGGCCGTGTTGGTGTGCAAGGTGGACAGAACAAGATGGCCAGTCAAACTCGCCTGGACAGAGATGTCTGCCGTTTCATAGTCGCGGATCTCACCGACCATCACGACGTCCGGGTCCTGTCGCAGGATTGCGCGCAGTCCCTTGGCAAATGTCATGTCGGCTTTCGAATTAACCTGCGTCTGCCCGATACCTTCAATGTCGTATTCGATCGGGTCCTCGACCGTGAGGATATTCCGGGAACGATCATTGAGCTGGTCAAGGCATGCATAAAGCGTGGTGGACTTACCGGATCCGGTGGGTCCGGTTACCAGCAGGATGCCATGTGGTTTTTCCACCAGGGATGTCATCGTCTTCATGTCTGCGGGACTCATACCCAGGTGTCTCAGGTCGCGGCGCCCTTCCTGCTTGTCGAGCAAACGCATCACCACACGCTCACCATTACTTGCAGGGATAGTCGAAACCCGAACATCCACTTCCTTGCCACCCACGCGCACAGAGATGCGACCATCCTGGGGCAATCTTTTCTCGGCGATATCAAGCTTCGCCATCACCTTGATCCTGGATACCAGCAGTGGCGCCAACGCCCTACGCGGCGACACAATTTCTCTCAAAACACCATCAACCCTGAAACGAACCACCAGACGGGTCTCATAAGTTTCAACATGAATGTCGGATGCTGACACTTTAACGGCTTCGGCCAGCAGCGAATTGATCAGGCGAATAACCGGTGCATCATCATCCTGGTCCAGAAGGTCTCCGGTTTCAGGAATCGCCTCGGCAAGGCTGGAAAGATCAACCTCATCACCGAGATCCTCAATCATCTGCATCGCTGCACCGGAATCATTCTGGTAGGTTTCCGACAAGCAGCGATCAAACGTCGAGTCATCCACCAGCCTGGGGGCCAGGTCGCGTCCACTGACACGTCGCACCTCTGCCAGGATGTTGCCAGTCAGGCCCTCACGATAGACCACTTCGGCAAGGTCCGAATCTTCTTTGCGTGGCAGGATGACCACGCCGTGCCTTTTGGCAAAACCAAATGGCAGAATAACCGCACCACCTTGCGATATGTTATTTTCCGGCTCTTCAGCTTCCGGAATTTTCTGTTCAAAGACTTCAGTCATAAGCGCTTGATTTGGGGTTCAAACTTGGGCGAAAGGAGCATACTATAAGCGATACTTATCCAGTTTAATTATTTTGATTCAGTCTGATGATGCTGTTTCGTCGTCGGAGGGACAATCATGAAACTCAGTGACATCGATCTCAACCTGTTCGTCGTATTTGACGCCATCTACACTGAAGGGAACCTGACCCGAGCAGGTGAAATTATAGGGATTACTCAGCCTGCGGTCTCTAACTCCCTGTCGCGTCTCCGAAACCTTTTTGATGATCCCCTGTTCGTTCGTACTGCAGAAGGCATGGTACCGACTCCGGTTGCACAAAACATCATCGGATCGGTTCGACAGTCCCTGGCACTGATTCGTTCCAGCGTGCAGGAAAGTGAGTCATTTGATCCAAAAGTCTCAGACAAGCGATTCAGGGTGAGCATGACCGACCTGAACCAGGCCATCGTATTGCCGAGTCTGTTCAAGGTCATCAAAAAAGAAGCACCCCAGGTGTCCGTTGACTGCTACCAGGTACACCGTCGCGACATGAGCATTGAGCTGGCCAGCGGTAACCTGGACCTCGCTATCGATATTCCCCTGACGCCCGATCCGCAAATCAAGCAGGCCTCGCTTTATTCTCACCCCTATGTCTGCGTGGTGAACAAGGACAATGAACTCATCGGTGACAAGCTTGACCTGGACACCTACCTGAAGCTGCAACACATTCACATCTCGTCCAGACGAGGTGGACTGGGTCATGTGGACCTTACCCTTGGCAAGATGGGCAAGAAGCGTGAAGTGGTACTGCGAACCCAGCACTACCTCTCGACGCCACAACTCGTGTCCAACTCCAATTTTGCGTTGACGGTTCCCAAGATTTTCGCCGAATTCCTGGCCGTGGCATCACCAACCCGCTACCTGGAACTGCCGTTCGAGGTGCCGCACCTTGAATCATTCCTCTACTGGCACGAAAGCACAGACAGCGACCAGGCGAATGCGTGGATGCGTCAACTGATTATCGACGGCTATCAATCAGACTAACGCAGAGGTAGAATTCACGCCGCATGAATTTTATCGGTTCTCACATCCTCTCTGTATCGCAGTTTGACCGCGACGATATCGAAACCGTTTTTTCCGTTGCAGACCAGATGATCCCTTATGCCAACCGGGAACGCGTAACCCGAGTTCTGGAGGGCGCGATTCTCGGCAACATGTTTTTCGAACCCAGCACACGGACCCGGGTAAGCTTTGGCTGCGCATGGAACCTGCTCGGAGGCAACGTCAGGGAAACCACCGAGGTCAAAACTTCCGCTATTGCCAAGGGTGAATCCTTCTACGATACGGCACGGGTACTTTCCGGATACAGTGACCTGATTGTCATGCGACACCAGACCGAAGGTTCCGTTGACGAGTTTGCTACAGCCAGCCGTGTTCCGGTGATCAACGGCGGTGATGGTTCCAACGAACATCCCAGCCAGGCGTTGCTTGATCTCTACACGATCCGCAAAGAGATGGAGGGTCGCGGCAAGAATGTCGACAACCTGCGCATCGCGCTGATTGGCGACCTGCGTTATGGCCGGGCTGTGCACAGTCTGTGCAAACTGCTGTCACTCTATAACAACATTCATTTCACACTGATCAGTCCGGCAGAGTTAAAGTTGCCTGCACACTACGTCGCCGACATCCGATCTCGCGGTCACGACGTGGTCGAATCAGAAGACCTGCAATCAGGGATCGCCCACGCCGACATTCTCTATGTCACACGAACGCAGGAAGAACGGTTTCCTTCACAGGAGGAGGCTGATCGCTATAAGGGCCTGTTCCGCCTGAACCAGTCCATCTATACCGAATTCTGTGA
>JADHNI010000084.1 GCA_016779585.1 Pseudomonadales bacterium | reverse complement strand
AACTGAGATTCTAGGATTCGTCTCTCGCGATTTTCACCTTTGGTGAAAACGCTGTCAGCCTCGACTTTCTTCGCTTTGCGAAGAAAGCGAGTTGGTAGCTACGGGTGGACTTGAACCACCGACCCCAGCATTATGAATGTAGAAACGATGATTGACCTTAATCGACCTCTTCTTCCCTTATCCGTAACTGATTGATTCGCAAAGCGAGATTGCATTGCGTCCATCAAAGCGATTTAGGTCAATCAAAGTCATTTGGGCACGGCACGGGCACAAAAAATCAAATCACGCCGTTGATTTCGAGCCAGTTGTTAACTTCGGTACAAAGTTCATCAGCCAGGGCGAGACAGGTCTCCAGCTCCTTCTCAGTTACTGGATCGCCAGAATAATCGGCAACGTTGCGAGCCTTCCACAAGGCGTCCAATTGGATGACTTTGTCACTATCCAACCCAATGGTCTTAGGTAGTGACTGGATCATCGTCTGATGGTGATCTGGTTTACTAGTCAATGTTCGATAGCCATTTGCCTGCAGGGCAGCGTTAGAAAGTTGCATGACCGCCTTGTACGCAAGATCAAAACGGCTGTCATTACTGATCGTTTCGACTTTCGAATCCTGCAATGATTTTTCAGCGGCCTGTAGCAGCTTCAAAATAGCCGAAGCATCTATGGGTACTTTCTCAAGGCTCTTACCGACCAGGTTCTCTAATGTCATCCTTAGTTCCTATTATTCGGATTTCCTTCGTGCTCAAGAGTTCAGCCATAAATGCAGACGGTTTTTTTGTGAGATTGAGCCACTCAACGGCAGAGTATATTTGTGGGTTGATTTCCCTCTGCAATATACGTTGCGTGTCCGACAGAGCTTTCACAGCTTCAAGATACTCGACGTCACCTATGATGCATAAATCGATGTCACTCGCAGACGTGCTTCTTCCATTCGCCATGGAACCATACACAAAGGCAGCCTGTATGTTGTTCGACAACGGCAGTAAGGCTTCAGCGAGAACATCCGCAACACCTGAAGTCTTCCTCAGAATGCTTGCCAGTTCTTCGAATATTACGCAATCAGTATTGGCGCGGTAATGCACTTGATTGCCTTGTGTCTCCCTGATCAAGATATCAGCCTCTGCCAGCGTGCGTAATTCTCGGTTGATAGTTCCTGCCACCGTCCCTGTTATTCTGGCAATCTCACGTACATGAAAACTTTTAACGGGATGCAAGAGGAGCAGCGCCAGGACCTTACGGCGGGATTCCTTAAAGAGTATTTCTGAGAGCCTTTTGTTCACGGCACTATTGTAGCCTAAACCACTACATTTGTAGCAAATATAGCTACACTTGCTCATGTGGCTCGCTAGCACGCAAAGTGCGGCATTGCCGTACCTGCTCACTACGTGTACTGTATTTCCTTGACATGAACTTATACCGATCAAGGCGGCAATTGAGCGTGGCAAACAAATCCAAAATGAGTGACGAAGGTGACGAACTGCTCAAAGCGGTACAGCAAATGAAAAAAGGCAAGAAGGGTCGGGTTTACACTGAAGAGCAACTCCTGGCGATTTCTGCCAGAAAATCTGCAAACCTGACCCAACGGCAGTTCGCGGAACTTCTCAATGTTTCAATTGATGCAGTCCAAGACTGGGAACAAGGGAGACGCTCTCCGCGCGGTGCAGCCAAGACACTCCTGAAGATCGCACAGACCCATCCGGAGATCCTTGAGGAAGTAGCTTCCTGAGCGGCTAACACGAATAAACAGCCTTTTTCAACTTTCAGAAAGGTATCTTCATCCTAGGGAGTTGTCCGTAATCCTGTACCGGGCGGATTGATGGTCATCGCAAAATACCCGATCAAATCGCAGACTAGTAATGAACTGGCTGTTGCCTATCATCCACTGAATGAAGGCAATCAGCACCCTCCTTGTTCAACTGATCAATTTGGTCATGAGACTCCTACGTCCTGGAGGAACGAGGAGCGTTATCGCTGAAAACCTCCTGCTTAGACATCAACTGGCTGTACTGAACCGAAATCGTAAACGCGCACCTAATCTCCAATTATCCGACCGAGTTGCACTCGGTCTTATTTCCCAATGGATCAATCCCCATCGATTGAGGTCAGTTGCGATCATTGTTCAACCGGCAACCATTCTGAAGTTCCACCGGGCACTGGTTCGACGGAAGTACCAGCGATTGTTTAATGCAAAAAATCGAAACAAGCCTGGGCCCAGCGGCCCCTCCAAGGAACTGATTGAAGCCATTGTTGAAATCAAACAACGAAACCCTCGATTCGGCAGTCCACGCATCGCAGATATCATCACACTAAGGTTTGGCATGCCCATAAATAAGGACGTGGTCAGACGCGTTCTCACGAAGTATTACAAACCTCACCCTGGCCACCCAGGAGGCCCCTCCTGGCTTACATTCATTGGTCACTGCCGAGATAGCTTGTGGTCGGTTGACTTGTTTCGCTGCGAATCGCTCACGCTTAACTCTTACTGGATTCTAGTCGTCATGGACCAGTTCAGCAGATCCATTGTCGGCTTCGGTATTCATCGCGGAAACGTCGACGGCATCGCGCTCTGCCGGATGTTCAATCAAGCTTCTTCCGGCAAAGACCCACCCCATTACATAAGCACTGACAATGATCCCCTGTTTCAATTCCATCGATGGCAAGCCAATCTGAGAGTTCTGGAAGTCGAGGAGATCAAGTCAGTCCCCTTTACACCTATCTCACACCCTTTCGTTGAGCGACTCATTGGAACGATTCGTCGAGAGTATCTCGATCTTGTGCCGTTCTGGAACTCACTGGATCTGCAACGAAAACTGAATCTGTATAAGGATTTCTACAACGAACATCGAACGCATTCGTATCTCGATGGACTGCCACCCGGTAAATATGGCCGATCAACAACTAACCTGACGGCAGATCTTGCAAACTTTAGCTGGAAATTTCACTGCAACGGTCTCTTTCAGACTCCGATTCCTGCTTGACTACGATTTCGCCAGGGACAGGTTAATTCGTCTTATACCCCCCCTTACCAAGACATAAATAAAATGCATATTAAAGAACAAAATATGCATTGGACAGCATGTCTCAAGTAGATGAATATCAGAGCACACTGAAAATAATCTGTGGGGGGAAGTGGACATGTTGAAAAAAACAATTGGCGGCAAGATGTTTGACAGGAAACTGGTAGCGATTCTCGGTTTGTTGGTTGTTGGTGTACCTGGCTTTGCAGAGTCAAGACAGTCAGAGAGAGTCATTGAAGAGATTGTGGTCCGTGCAGAAAAGAAAGAAACGACCCTGCAGAGTACACCAATCTCGATTACGGCCATTGGTGAAGTTGAGATCGACAAACGTGGCATCAAGACCATGCATGATGTGCAGTATCTGGCCCCAGGGGTCAGTTTCAATCAAACAGGGCCAACGGGATTTGTGACGATGCGAGGCGTCGGTGTTGAGTTCACGACAATCATGGCTGAACCTGGTGTTTCGCTGCACGCAGATGGTGTCTACAAAGGTGGCGCTATGTCATCTACCATTGCCATGTTTGATCTTGCAAGTATTGAAATCGTTCGTGGCCCCCAGGGCACATTGAACGGTCGTAACTCTACGGGTGGCAGCATCAACATCTACTCCCGGCTGCCGGGAGACGAAGCGTCCTTCGAAGCGGGTTTGATGATCGGCGATTATGATCGGGTGCGATACGAACTGGCTGGCGATATTCCGATATCCGAGAATTTTAAAGTTCGTCTCGCAGGTGCCCGGGATGAGCGTGAAGGCTACATAGACAACACCAATCTCGGTCGCGATGAGGACGGCGAGGATTACTCCATATTCAAAGCGTCTGCCGTCTGGACGCCGACCGATGATCTGGAAGTGATTTTACGAGGAGACTTGTTTGACACTGATCAGACGGGCCCCGTCTATCTCTTTACAACACTTGTGAGTGGACCCTGCTGTGATACCTTTGGCGGGCTGGTGACACCGACACCCTCACCCTGGAAGTCAACAGGAGACACGCCGAACGATCAGGAGGTTGAAGTTTCGGGCGTGTCGCTGGAGGTCAACTACCAGATCAATGACTCCATCACGTTGAGGTCGATCACTGCTGATTCCCAGCAGGATCTGGAAGCAACCAGAGATATTGACGGCACGAGTGTGCCGTTTCTGGATAGCTACCGCCTCGAAGACATGGATGAGTTTTCGCAGGAACTCACGCTCATTGGTACATCAGGCAACCTGGATTGGATTCTTGGGGCTTACTACTATGAAAGTGAGTCAAACTACCTCGGCGAGTTTAACTTTCCTGCCTTGACCCCAATTTTTAAGGGCTTCTATGGGGCTGCATTCGGTCTTCCCGGACCTCTTCCCACCCTCGCAGGTCTGGCGGAAAGAATCGTTCCGGACAGCGGCAGAAATGACCCCGATCTGCTGTTTCTGGATGATGCGATTTATGAAGAAACAGAATCGAGGGCTTTTTATGCCCAGGGAACGTACAGCATCTCGGACAAGTTAAGAGCCACCTTGGGTGTAAGAACCACCAGGGATGAGAAAACCTTCGTTCAGACCAGCACAGATAATCTCTTTACCGGTGACACCTGTGTCCTCCAGGAAAGCGATGAAGACTGGAATGAAACGACCGGGAAGATTGGTTTTGACTATGACCTCTCTGATCGAACGTTTGTTTATGGTTCGGTTTCAAGAGGCTACCGCTCAGGTGGATTCGATGGAGGTTCGTGTTTTGACCCCTTCGACCCCGAAAATCTGATTGCCTACGAAGTCGGTGCGAAAATGGACCTGTCAGATACGCTGAGAGTGAATGCTACTGCCTTTGTCTATGACTACGAGGATTACCAGGCCCGCCTGTTTACACCACTTGGCACAGAAACACTCAATGCTCCCGGTGCGGACATTCAGGGACTGGAAATTGAGTTTGACTGGCTGGCGACCGAACGCTTCCGCCTGTCGGGTTCTATTTCGTACCTGAACACCGAGTTCAAGGATTTCTCGGCAGCGGATCCGATGGCGCCGGAAAATGGATTTGTCGATCTCGACGGCAATCATCTGCTCAGAGCGCCAGAACTGCAGGCAAACCTGACTGCGGACTTTGATATTCCCTTAGAGGTGGGTTTGGTCACTCTAAGAGGTGAGTTTGCCTACATGGACGAACAACATCACTCGCTGTGGAATACTGATATCGGCCTGGAGCCGAGCAGAACGATGACAAATTTCAGGGTGTTCTTTGATCCGGCAGCGTATGAGAGTCTTTCAGTGTCGGCGTTTGTCAACAATGCCGGTGATGATGAGTATCATGTCATGGTGTTGAATTCTGGATTGGTGGGTGGTACGACCACTGCATACGGTGCGCCGCGAACATGGGGTGTGCAACTTCGCTACAAGATGTAAGCGCCCATTAGCTCTTCAATTTAACTGTCTGCCACGCCAGGAAAGTCTGATATTTCATGGCGTGGCGATAGCTTATGCACGTGTCTGAAGGCGAGGTGAGGCAAGACGGTCAAGGCGGGCTCTATGCACATTACGTGCTGTTCGTGCTGGTCATTGTTTTTGTCTTCAATTTTATTGATCGCAATATCCTCGCGATCCTCTCCCAGGATATCCAGGCCGATCTCGGCATCGGCGACGCCGAGATGGGTTTTCTCTACGGCACGGTGTTTGCGCTGTTTTATGCCGTTTTCGGGATACCGCTTGCGAGGTTTGCTGACGTCTGGGTGCGTCGCAGCCTGATCTCTGCCGGACTCTTTTTCTGGAGCCTGATGACTGCTTTGTCCGGGTTCGCACAATCCTTCTCTATGCTCGCTACCCTGCGAATAGGTGTAGGCATAGGTGAGGCCAGTGCCTCTCCGGCGGCTTACTCGATGTTGTCTGACTATTACTCGCCCGGTGTGCGGGCGACAGTCCTCGCTGTTTATTCAAGCGGTGCTTATATAGGCGGTGGTATTGGGCTGTTCCTTGGCGGCTTCCTGCTCGAGACCTGGACAACCTGGTTTCCTGATCGCTCAACCGCACCACTAAACCTGGCAGGATGGCAGGCGGCTTTCCTGGCCGTGGGTCTGCCGGGCATACTGATGGCGCTCTGGGTAAGAACGCTGAGAGAGCCGAAGCGGGGCATCAGCGAAGGCCTTGTCACTGAAGAACACCCGGCGCCATTTTCCGTATTGAAGACTGAACTGGTGTCGATGATGCCGGTGATGAATCTGTTTGGTCTCCACCGCCAGGGTGCATCATTGCGGGCCAACCTGGTTGCAGCGGTGATCATTCTAATTGTCGCCGTGTTACTTGCATGGTTAACCGGCAACATCCCACAGTGGGCAGCACTGGGTGTTGGCGTTTACCTGTCCTTCTGCTGGGCGCAGTCACTGAAATCGAGAGATCCCGTTACCTACCACATGATCTTTGGCTCCAGGGCCATGCGCTATACCATGATTGCATTTCCAACCATCTCGTTTGTGACCTACGGGATCGGCTTCTGGACACCGGCACTGATGTTCCGTGTACACGAGACGAACCCGGCTGAAGTCGGTATGTACCTTGGCCTCGGCGGCGCCACTGGCGGTTTGCTCGGTATTACGCTGGGCGGAATTTTTGCCGACTGGGCCAAGACGAAACACCCGGCTGGCCGGTTGATTGTCGGATACCTTGCCGTGTTCGGAACGGTCCCATTGGTGCTGTGGATGATCTATACGGACGATTTACAGACGGCGTTCATTTTGTTTTTTGCTCAGCATTTATTTAGCGCAGCATGGCCGGGAATTCCCCCGTCAACAGCAGCGGATCTCGTGTTACCGAGAATGAGAGCCGTAGCAGGCGCCTATTACATCCTGATTAATACGATGATTGGGCTGGCCCTCGGTCCGTACTTTATGGGACAGCTCTCAGACATTTACGCGGGTCAAGGCATGGATTCAGCGGAATCATTGAGGTTGGCCATGTCCAGTTCAATGCTGGTTTTTGTCGTCACTTTGATTTTTCTGACACTGGCCTGGAAGCATTTGCCTCGTGACGAATCGAGTCGGCTTGAGCGTGCCAGATCATTTGGTGAAAAAAATTTAGCAGAAATATGAGGTCGAGAAATGAGCAGTACAGAAAACCTTGCTGAAGCCATTGAAGCAATGCGTGAGAAATATCGGGTCGAGCGAGAGAAACGTCTTCGACCTGATGGTAGTGAGCAATTTGTAGAGATAAAAGGCGAGTTCTCTCGCTTTGGTGATGACCCTTTCGCCCAACCACTTCAGAGGAACAGCCGAACAACAAGTGTTGAGATGGTTGTCGTCGGTGGTGGCTTTGGTGGTCTGCTGACTGCAGCAAGAATGAATGCGGTTGGTATCAAGGATATCTGCGTTATCGAAGAAGGGGCCGATTTTGGTGGAACCTGGTACTGGAATCGTTATCCAGGTGCGCAATGCGATATTGAATCCTACGTTTATATGCCGCTGCTGGAAGAACTGGGTTACGTACCGACTGAGAAATACGCCCATGCTGATGAATTGTTTTCTCACAGCAGAGCAATTGCCGAACATTACAATCTTTATAAGAAGGCATTGCTTCAAACAAGAATGGTCGATGCGATCTGGCAGGAAGAAACCTGTACCTGGATGGTTCTGACGGATCAAGGTGATGAAATTAAGGCGCGGTATCTGGTGTTGGCGACGGGCAATCTGACTCGACCGAAGCTACCTGGCATTCCGGGTATCGAACAATTCCAGGGACACATGTTCCATACCAGCCGTTGGGACTATGCCTATACCGGCAGTGACGGCAGGCAGGATCTAAGTGATCTCGGCGATAAAAAGGTTGCCATTATTGGCAGTGGTGCAACCGCAGTCCAGGTCGTGCCAAGCATCGCAGAGAGCGTTGCCCACCTTTATGTTTGCCAGAGAACACCATCGACGATTGATGTCAGGGGTAATGGCCCAACCGATGAAGCCTGGTTTTCAACACTTGAAAAGGGCTGGCAGCAGGCGCGGATTGAGAATCTGACCAATATCCTCAATGGTATGCCGCAAGCAGAAGATCTGGTGGCAGATGGCTGGACTGATCTGATGCACAAAATGATTGATGCTCATCGGCAAAGCAAAAAGGGCGTTGATCTGGGAGTCGATCCAAGGAGAGTCGCTCAGTACCGAAAGATGGAAGAAATTCGGTCTCGTGTTGACAGCCTGGTTGATGATCCAGAAACCGCAGAAGCACTAAAACCCTACTATGATATGTTCTGTAAAAGGCCGTGTTTTCACGATGAATACCTGCCGACTTTCAATCGCGACAATGTGACCTTGCTGGATACCGACGGCAAGGGGGTAGAGAGCATCACAGAGACTGGCGTTGTCGTTCAGGGTACGGAGTATGAGGTCGACTGCATCATATTTGCCACAGGTTTCGAAGTTGGCGTCTCTATGCAGCGCCGCGTGGGTATCGATCTGCAGGGTGTGGGTGATCTTAAACTCAGTGACAAATGGGCCGAAGGACCCAGGACCATGCATGGTATGCATGTCCACGGGTTTCCGAATGCCTTTGTCCTTGGTGGGGTTCAGTCAACGATTGCCTTTAATGTCCCGCATCATCTGGACGAGCAGGCCAGAACCCTGGCCAGGCTTCTGGAACACGCTAAAAATCATAAATTCAGTCGCATTGAAGCAACGCAAGAAGCCGAACAAGAGTGGGTTGATGCCATCATCAATGATGGCCAGAAAGTGTCAATGCCGGGTCAGGATCCTTGTACACCTGGCTATTACAACAACGAAGGACAGTCGATGAAAAACGGTCGATACTTTCGCGCTTATCGAGGCGGGCCGCCGCGTTATTTTCGAAAACTGAAAGAATGGTGCGATAACGGTGATTTCGAAGGCATCAGCTTCAGCTAAATTAGCAGGAATAAGACCAAATTAAGGAGGAAAGCCACGTGCAAGCGAGTTGGGGCCAGACCGAGCGTCGCTGCCTGATGTAACACCGAGCCATGGATTACATAGATATCGTCAAACCATCGACGTTCGCAGATGAGAGCTACCTGCGTACGCTGACGAAACACATGCGCCAGCATGATCCGGTACCCTATATTGAAAGTGGTACTTACAAGCCATTCTGGCTCGTGACAAAACACTCCGACATTATTGAGATTGAGCGACAGCATTTACGGTTTCCGAACACCATCAAGTCAGCACTTGAACTGCCGGAAGTCGAGAGGCAGCTCGATGAAGAAGGCCCGATGTTGCGGACGCTGATTCACATGGACGAACCAGATCACAAGAAATATCGAGATCTGACCAGGGGCTGGTTCATGCCCGAGAACATTAAAACTTTTGAGCCTCGTGTCAGACAGATCGCCCGTGAGGCGGTTGACCGCATGTTTGAATCAGGCAGCGAACTCGATTTTGTTCGTGATGTCGGCGTATGGTATCCACTCAGGGTCATCATGATGATCCTGGGCGTACCGGCAGAAGATGAAAAGCTGATGCTGAAACTGACCCAGGAGCTTCTCGGTAATGAAGACCCGGACATGCAGCGCGACGACGATTCAGACGACGGTGGTCAAAGCGAAACCATCGCGGAGTATTTCGCGTACTTCAATCAGATAACAGAGGAAAAGCGGGCGAGACCGACCGATGATGTCGCCTCAACCATTGCCAACGCGAAAATTGATGGTCGGCTGCTTGACCCACTGGAGGCCGTCTCTTATTACGTGATCATCGCCACCGCAGGGCACGATACGACCAGTTCAGCATTGGCAGGTGGGCTGTTGGCATTGCTTGAACATCCGGATGAGTTGCGAAGGGTTCAATCAGGCAATATTGATATGGGACTACTTGTCGAAGAAGCCATACGCTGGACCAGTCCGGTAAAACACTTCATGCGATATGCAACTGAAGACTATGAGCTCCGCGGCAAGTCGGTAAAAAGTGGTGATGCGCTGATGATGCTCTATCCATCAGGCAATCGTGACGAAGAAGTCTTTGATGATCCAGCTAGATTTGTTGCCGATCGCAGGCCTAATCGTCATCTGGCATTCGGCCACGGTGCGCATCATTGTCTCGGTCATCTGCTGGCAAAAATGGAGATGAGGTACCTGTACGAGGAACTGTTCGGGCGGGTCAACAGAATTGAACTTGCCGGTGAGCCCAGGATCATGGAGTCAAACTTCGTTACCGGTCTAAAAACACTGCCTGTTCATGTTACTGCTCAATGAGGAGAAAAAATGACAGCAAATGTTCTGCTCGTCACCCAAGGACATCCATTTGAGCGCAATGAGTTTTTCTCGCTGTATGATGCGCTCGATATTAACTGGATTTACGTTGAGCAACCAAAACGCCATCAACTGGGTTGCCAGTGATGAGGCGTTGCAGTGGGCACGGATCTATGCAGGATAGGGGATAGGCGTTGAGCGGGCTGGATCTGTTTCTGGTCGTTGCAGCGGCAATACTGCTTGCCGGTTTTGTTGCTATCGTCAGGTCTTACAGCCGTGGACTGGGTGACTCACCGAGGGAGCTGTTTCTTGTCCTGCTGGGTAAATTCATTGAGTACTCGGCCTTTGCCGCCTGCATGCTGTCATTTGTTCTCTTCCTGAATTTTGATGTCGGCTTGAGTGATGTTGCTGCCGGTTCCTATGTGGGTCTCTGGATGGTATTGATTTCTGCGCTCATGGTGCTGGTAGGCGCTGTCTGTGATGTTGTCGGTATCAAAAAGACGCTCCTGATCGGTGTTGTCGCCTTGCTGATCGGAAGAATCTCACTGGTGCTAACTGACGATGTCTGGCTCGTGAGTTTGATGGGGTTTGTTCCCCTGGCACTGGGTGTCGCTATCGCCGGTCCCGTATTGCTGGTAGCGGTCAAACGATTTACCACAGAGGCCGGTGCGACATTGGCTTTTGGTCTGTACGTCACTTTACTGAACCTGGGATTTGCCGTGGGCGGCTGGATATTCGACTACGTCCGGGGCATCTACGGTGACTATTCAATTGTCACGACATTGCCGCTGGCGGGAGACGTGTCCGTCTATCAAGTCATTATTGCGGTTAGTTTCGGCATCACCATTATTCAGCTGATCGTCATCAACCTGTTGCGTGACAATGTCGAGATGACCGAGACAGGCATCCGGGTTTTGCCGGTGGCCGCGTCGCAAGTGCGCAGTTCGATAGGCGCAGTAAAGTCAGCGCTAAGCTCGGTGATCAGGGACACCGGTCAGCTGCTTGTCGATGTGATGAGTGAACGTCGTTTCTGGTGGTTTATCTCTGCACTCGCGATCACGGTCTTTATCAGAATCGCATCAATTCAGTTTTTGCTGACTTTTCCGACCTACGGTATTCGCTTCTTTGGTGACGGTGCCCAGGTCGGCAATCTCTATGGCGTGTTGAATCCACTGGTTATCGTTTTCCTGACGCCTTTGTTTGCGATCCTGACAGTGAACTTTCGCAGCTACATAATGTTGCTCGTTGGCAGCGCAATTTCGGCCGCATCGATCTGGATCGCGACCCTGTCGCCAGAGACGTTTGCGCCATTGGTGGACACAGGGTTCGGTGAACTTGTCTTTGAGCGCTGGTTGTCCCTGCCTGCCAGTGAGTGGCATCCGTTTTATCTGTCCTTGGTGATATTTATTGGCCTGTTCAGTGTCGGTGAAGCGATCTGGGCACCCAGGGTGATGCAGTTTACAGCGGAGATTGCGCCACCGGGCAAAGAGGGTTCTTATGTGGCGCTGTCTTATCTGCCCTTCTTCCTGGGGCAGTTGCTTGCCGGGCCCTTGTCGGGTTTGCTGCTTGCCAACTATATGCAGGAAAACGCATCAGGCAGCTATCCTGAACATTACATGGTATGGGTCTGGATTGGCTTGATCGCAGCACTGACGCCACTTGCCATGCTGACATTCAGAAGGCTGTTCAGGCGCGTAGAAGAAGATCTGACAGTTCTCAATCACTAACAGACGTCGCACAGACGGATTCTGCGAAGCCCTTGATGTCTCTTATCGACGCTTCATACACTTCGGGCATTGCGGCCCTGTAGGAAATGTCCCCGGCGTGGGTAACACCGTTAATGGTTCGACAACTGGCTGTGACACCTGCTTCGACAAGTGCCCGGGTATAGGCAATGCCCTCGTCACGCAGCGGGTCAAGTTCACAGACTGAAATGAAATGGGGCGGCAGGCCCTGCATATCCTGTTGGCTGGCGTGAAGGGGCCACGCCAAAGGATTGGTCGCGTTAGTACCCTCAGGATCATAGAGTTTAAACAGCGCCGCCATCATTGAGCAGCTGAGCCCCAGTTCATCATTTTCAAAGAGCGACGGCAGGGCAGGGTCTTTGTCGAGGTAGCGATTTGAGACATTGGGGCACTGCGCGTAGATGCCATCGATAGCGGTCAACTTATTGTCCTGTTTCGCTTTCAGACAGGTTGCCAGGGACAGGTTGCCACCACCTGATTCACCGGAGACGACGATACCTGAAATACCGAGGCTGGCTTTGTTTTCGTTCATCCAGGCCAGTGCAGAGGCACAATCATTCAAACCCGCAGGAAAGGGGTGCGGCCCCAGCTTCCCGCCACCGTTACGAAATTCAACGCCGACAACAACCATGCCGGTTGCGGCGAGGTCGCCGCGCCATCGGTCGTAGATTGAGCCCGCGGCCGACATCAGCACCATGCCGCCACCATGGATGTGCAGAATACCCGGCAGTTTTTCATCACTCTGATTGGCGTGGCGCTCAGGGCGGTGGATATAAAGTGTAATGTCGTTATTGTCGATGCCTTTGATCACGGCTGTTTCGCGAACAACGCCAGTCAGTTCCGGCCAGTTGCTGGTGACGGTGTTGTTCAGCATCTCGTAGCCTTCTTCAGCCATATCGCAGAATGCCAACACTTCATCTATTCCAGATTCGGCGCTGATTGGTATCGGTGGCGCTTCGAGCAGGCCAAGCTGCTCCATGGCTTGTATCATTCGCGGGTCTGCGCGGGGGTCGTCACGTAGAGTCAGATTCGGGTTGCCGAGACGTCCCGGCTGTTCTGGTGCATGAGACATAACGTTTTCTACTCGCCCTTGATGAAACAGGTTAAGACATTGTTCGTGACTTTTGAGACCTGGCTGTCTCTCAGACCGTAGGCCCAATCGGTAGAACCTGAAGTAAACACCTGGCCTTTATCCCTTTTAAATGTACCCATGACAGCATGACCGGCTGTGAATCTTTCCCTGTTTTCAGGCGTGTCGGCGCCACCAATTCTTTCGGCAACCCAATTCAATTCGCCGATATAGTTGTCGGCCAGATTGCCCGGTGCTTCTTCGGTTTCCCAAAGATGAGTGGGAGCGGTCCCCAGGATTTCGAATCCTTCCGGTGTGTCGTCTTCATAGGTTGGGACAAATTTACCGTCTTCGAATTTAAATTCGCAGCCATCACACTCATAGCCGACAATCACGTCATCATCGCCGAGGGTGTCTCCTGACTTCAGGTTAGTATCTGCAAATACCCAGTGATCAGGGTGGCAGATCGTGTAACCACCCGTGCCGTCAGGCGCATTGGGCATGTGTGCGTAACCGCCCCGGGTAAAAGAGACCCCGGTCATCTGGCTTTCCGGCCGACCTACCAGCGGGTCTGACCACATGGTGGCCAGGCTTGGGGCAGAATCCGGGTTGTAAACCGGGTCGTCCTTGATCTGGCATTTGTAACTCGTCATTTGCCGATAGTCGTCACTGAATCTGACCTGCCAGAATGAGGTGTTGGCTGAAAAGAAAGCGGCGTTACCACCCGCGTCAATGTAGTTTTCTACGGTGTCTCGCATACCGGCTGACCAGTACTCGTCATGGCCGACTGAAATATAGGCAGGGTGACCATCAAGCAGATCAGGGAACTGATCCAGATCCTGGCTGACAGCATAGTTCAGATTGTAGCCTTGCTGCTCAGCCCACTGGACAAATAAGAGTTCCCAGTTAGACCAACCTGCGGCCATGGTCCAGGGGTCGTAGCCAGCACCGAAGTAGGCCTTTCTGTCTTCGGGCGTCCACTCCTTAAAGCGGGCAATGCGATTCATGTATGGATCGC
>JADHNI010000083.1 GCA_016779585.1 Pseudomonadales bacterium | reverse complement strand
TAACGAGAAAGTTCGTGAATGGGAGAATTACTACAACTACAATCGTCCACACGGATCCCTGAAAGGTCAGACTCCGTTTGAACGATTAATGGAAAAAACGAGGGCTGGAGTGTCACCGAGGTAGTGAGACCCTACAAAATTTTAATGGCGGACCGGACGGGACTCGAACCCGCGACCTCCGGCGTGACAGGCCGGCATTCTAACCAGCTGAACTACCGGTCCGAATAGAATGGTGGGTGTTGCAGGGGTCGAACCTGCGACCTACGGCTTGTAAGGCCGTCGCTCTCCCAACTGAGCTAAACACCCAAAATTGAAGAGCGCGCATTGTACCGCCTTCCGGCGGTGAGTCAAGCTTACTTAGAGCGACAGGTCAATCGTTGCAAAAACGATTCGACGATCGTAGTCGAACAGGTCAAAGTTTGAGTCCCGCTCTGAATACTGGATTCCAAGACCAACATTCAACCAACGCTGCCAGTCGTAATTGTCAGAGATGGTGTAGTCGTCACGATCATCTTTACGAGTGGAGCCTGGATATTCATCATCGCCAATCTGGATACCTACCGTAGTATGGAAGCGATCGGACCAGTCATGCATCCAGCTAGCAGAATGGTTCGTGGCTTCGATAAAAGCACCGATACCATTTGTTTCCATGGCGTCTCGTGAGGTATTAAAGGTAATAATGGAATATTCCCTGGGAGCCCAGATCAGGCCAAGATTCCAGACCGTGAGATCATCCTCATCAGAACCCGGTTCATCAAAATCTTTGGTCAGCCGACCTACTTCAAGTGTACCTGTTGTCTTTCCGGAAATATCCCTCTCGACACCTGCCAGCACTGAGCTTTCGTCGGAATCGAGAGTGACGCCAGTTGATGTCAGGCGTGCATATTCGATATCAGTATTACGATATCCAAGGAAAGCACGAGTCTTGCCCGAAACTGTAGCTAAAAGTCGCACTTCAAACTCTCGATCATCGCGATCCCGGAACTGGGTCTGTGCACGGTTATTGGTGTATTCAATATCCAGCTGACGAGCACTGAACATGGCACCGAATCGGGCGTCCGGATTGCCCAGGTCTAAACGCAGACCCACATCATCCTGGTCATACTCATCCGGCTCACCACGAGTGATGCCACCGACACCTTCAGACGCCCCCTCACCACGATTGTCATGCAGTTTTGCCGTGGAAGCATCAAAAGTGAAGCGTGCGGCGCTGTCACCGGAGTACTTTCCTACCACTGCAAAGGTATGGTCGATATAGTCGTCATCGCGACTCTGCCAGTAACGCGCCCAATCACCGTCGTAGGTCACTGACAGCAGATTGTCTTCATCACGCTCTGCGAGATATTCGATTCGGGGCGTCAGATTCGTTATCGAAGACGATTCTTCAGCGAACGCGCTGGAGAAGATATTGTCGTTATGTGAATGCTTGACTTGAATGGTCGGAATAAGCTCCGCTCCACCCACTGGAACACTTTCCGGTTCGGTCGCAGCAACTACTGCAACAGACACCAGACACCAGACACCCGAAGACAACACTGGAAACACGTCTCATGACCAACCCCTGTTAACTAACGCCGCAATTCTAACGAATGCGCGCCAAAGATGCTGACTAGTCTTTGTAACTATTTGATAAGCCTCAGATTCATAGAAAATTCATCTGGGCGACACTATACTGGCCGCTCGATTAAGAGGTTTCCCATGGTGAGAGCAACATTTTTTCTTTTACTTTCAATAAGTTTGGGAGTTCTTGCCGAGGACGACCCGAGTTATCGCCTGGGTAGCGGCGATCTGATCTCCATCACCGTGTTCGATGAGCAGGAGCTTTCCATGGAAGTTCGGGTGGGAGATCGCCCCATCTGTTCTTGATTCGTCAAAGCGTGTGGCAATGATGGCAAGCACAGCAAAGACGAATCCAAGGAATCCAGAACCGACGTCTCCAAGGATTATTTTCGCCGGTGGAAAGTTCAGGAACAAAAAGCCGACAGCTCCCGTCAACAGGGAATAGCTGATGATGTACACGAATGAGCTACCTTCCAGGTAACAAATGATCAGAAAGAAAAGCCCAGCAATTGCGGCGACTCCGCCGGCCAGGCCGTCTAATCCATCCATAAAGTTGTACGAATTGGTGAGCCCAAGAATCCAAAAAAATGAGATCATGCTCCCTACCCAGCCCAGGTCAATGTAGCTAAAGCCCGGAAGTGCCAGTTCATCAACATAAATCCCCATCGAAAGAACAATGCCGACTGCCACCATCTGTGTGACCAGCTTGACGAGGGCAGACTGATCCGTGATGTCATCGACCAGTGAAATCGCGGCGATCAGAAAAGTTGCAAACAGGAATCCCGCAAGCAGTCCAACATCTACACCCTCAAATTCACCCAGGAGCCAGGTGAGCGCAATTCCAATGTAGAACACGATGACTATTGAGACACCACCAGCGCGTGGCACTGCCGTCACATGGGAGGACCGATGATTCGGTTCGTCCATGATGCGCACGAATTTCGCCATGGACCAAGTGACTCCAAAGGCGATGATGGTCATGCAGACCCCGAAAGTGAGGTGGAGGTAGAGGTCGGGGTTATACAACTAGTGGGGTCTAGAAAGTGAACAGTTCCCTGAACTTTACCAAATCCTCGACCATCGTCGTATCCCCAGGCAGAAGCTCCTTGAGACGTGGATCACATTCCACGATCAGATCATGGAGTGGGATGTGCTGGTCCACGAAGATTGTTTCAAGCTCCGGGTAGAGTTCTTTAAGTGATTCGACGTAATCAAATGAAGACATCTGCCGGTGCGATAGGTTGTAAATGTCGGATTCCATTTCACGTTTGACCATGCGGGCGAGCACTTCAACAAGCCGATACACGCTGATATGAGTTTGCGTATGTTCCGGATCACCATGAATCGCGACTCGATTGGTGAAGTGCGCATCGAAGATCAGCTGGTTAACCGGCGTTTCCACGCGCAGGTTCTTGGAGTAGCCATAAACATTGGCACAACGCACCAGCTGTACCGGGATTTTTTCCATCAGTCGGATCACGTGGTCTTCGCCGCGCATCTTGGAGATGGAGTAGTAGCTGGAAGGCACCCTGGGGTGATCGGTACTGGTCACCTCGCCGTGGCCGTAGACCGACTGGCTGCTGAGATAGAGCAAGCGCTTTACGCCGGTTTCTTCCGCGGCATAGACGACTTCTGCAGTACCCCAGTGGTTGGTCTGCTCGAAGTCGTGGGGGTTCTGGTCCTGGTAAGGCGTTTCAACCTTGGCCGCAAGATGGATGACCACATCCATGCCTTCCATTTCGCGCTTCAGGGTACGGGTATCCAAAATGTCTGCCTGAATAAAGCGAACATTGTTGCCAGGCACCTTTCGCAAACCAGTGAAGAGGTTGTAGTTGCCCTTGCACAGGTTGTCGTAAACCAGGATGTCTTTCACGCCCGGTTCCGCAGAGAGTCGGTAGACCAGCTCGTTGCCGATGTAACCGGCGCCGCCTGTGATCATGATCTTCATCAGTTGCCCCCGGCCACCAGGGTGGTGTTGATGCCACACTCGGTTTTGTTCATGCCGAACCACCGGGCGTTACGTTCGTTGCCTTCACCGAAGCTTTTCGATGTGCAGGGTTCACAGCCGATGCTCAGGTAACCCTGGGCTTCCATCGGGTGTTCAGGCAGGTCGTGGTACTTGCGGTAGTAGTAGACCATCTTGGAATCCCACTGAAGCATCGGGTGATAACGGGTGCAGCCAAACTGGGCAGGTTCTTCTTCCGCCATGGCGGCGCGCACCGAGCTCTGGTCAGCCCGAACACCATTAATCCAGATGTCGTGATCTCTCATCACAGGTTCCAGCGGTTGTACCTTGTTCAGGTAACAGCAGTGATCCGGGTCTGAGGCATAAAGAAAACGCCCTGCCCGATCCATCTGCTTGATCTTGGGCACTTCAGGTCGCAGCGCAATCACGTTCAGGCCCAATTCTTCTTTTAATCGATCAGCAAAGCGAATGGTCTCGGGAAAGAGGAAACCCGTGTTGGTGTAGTAGACAGGAATATCACGATCCACCCGGCTGATGATGTGCAGCAGCGGCAGGCTCTGGGACTGGAACGAACAGGTCGAGAAGACTTTTTTACCATCGTCCAGGTAGCCATGGATGCGTTCTACGATCGCATCAGCTTTGGCTTCGAGGTCTTTCTTGTCGAGGATGCCTTGCATTTGTGTCTCCAACTGAGGAGCGCATTCTACAAGGGTTTCAGGGCACCCATTAGACAAGTTCGTTCCCTGCTAATGCATGCAGGGAATAATGAACTATAGGAATATAGCTTGTGGTTCTATGGAATAGATTTATTGTAACGATGTACGTTACAATATGGCGTCAAAGAGGAGAAACACTGTTGATTCGGAGTTTCCGGGATGGCTGGTTACAGAATTTTTACTTGCTGGATAGATCAAGCAAGAGGATTCCTGGCGATATCGAAGACCGACTTTTCCGAAAACTTCAGATTATCGACGATGCGACTCAAGATCAGGATTTGCGTTCCCCGCCGAGTAATCACTTTGAGAAACTGTCGGGCAAACTAAAAGGAAGGCATTCGATTCGGGTTAACAAGCAGTGGCGGCTCATTTTTGTCTGGGCCAGCAATACTGGCGAAGCGACTGACCTTTATCTGGATAACCACAGTTACCGTTGAGACGAGATATGAATATTACTAAACGACAACCTGTGAGCGTAGGTGAGATGATCACTGAAGAATTTCTGGTACCCATGGAACTCACCCAGGGCCAATTGGCTGAATTCATGGGCGTCAGCCGAAAGACGGTGAACGAACTATGCACAAACCGCCGGGCCATAACTGCCGATACAGCGCTCATGCTTGCCACGGCATTCGGCAACACCGCAGAGTTCTGGCTTAATCTTCAGCAGCGCAATGACCTGTGGAAGGCACTGAACACGCCTAAACGTCGTGCTCGCATTGACCGGGCCAAGCCTGTTGCGGCTTGAACCCTAATTCGCGTCGATGTATTCCAAAATCTGCTCCACACACTTCTCGACAGAATCTTCACCTGAATTCAGATGGATCTCTGCTGATTCCGGCGCCTCATAAGGGCTGTCGATGCCTGTGAAGTTGGGCAGCTCGCCGCGCCTGGCTTTCGCATACAGGCCTTTCACATCACGGCGCTCTGCTTCCTCCAGCGGGGTATCCACATGGATTTCAACGAACTGGCCGTCTTCGAACAGACGTCTTGCCATGTCGCGTTCGGCCCTGAAAGGCGAGATAAACGAGGTGAGCACCACCAGCCCCGCATCTACCATCAGCTTGGAAACTTCGGCAACGCGGCGGATGTTCTCAATACGATCCCCTTCAGAGAAGCCAAGGTCCTGGTTCAGGCCATGACGCACATTGTCACCATCCAGGATGTAGGTGCGAACGCCGCGTCGGTGCAGTTCCTGCTCCAGCGCATCAGCAATGGTGGATTTGCCCGAACCGGAAAGACCCGTGAACCAGAGCACCCTCGCCTTGTGTCCATTCAGGACTTCGCGAGCTTCACGATTCACTTCCAACTTCTGGGCATGGATGTTCTTGGCGCGACGCAGCGCAAAGTTGATCATGCCGGCGGCCACGGTGCGATTGGCGTAGCGATCTATCAACACGAAAGATCCGAGAGAGCGGTTGTTTTTATAGGCCTCAAACGGGATCGCTTTATCAAGGGAAAGCGTCGCTACGCCAATATCATTTAACTCAAGCTCCTTCGATGACAGGTGCTCGAGGGTATTGATGTTGTACTTGTACTTGATGTCGCTGACGGTGGCGTTGACGCGGGATGTGCTGGTCTTTAGCCAGTAGGCGCGGCCATGGTGGCCAACTTCCTGGTCCATCCAGACAATATTAACCTCAAACTGGTCGGCCACTTCGCTGGGGCTTTTTGCCGAGGCGATCACATCACCGCGGGAGCAGTCCACCTCCCGATCCAGTGTGACGGTCACAGCCTGGTCGGTCACGGCTTCGTCCAGGTTGTCCTTGTACAGCACGATGTCTTCAATGCTGGCGAGTTCTCCAGACGGCAGAATGCGAACTTCCTCACCTTTTTTGACGCTGCCGGAGACCACCGTGCCTGAGAAACCCCTGAAAGTTCTGTCGGGTCGATTCACCCACTGCACAGGCATCCGGAAGGGTTCATCCAGCTTGCTCTTGTGGGCCTCCACGGTTTCCAGGTAGCCGATCAGCGTCGGACCTGAATACCAGGAAGTTTTCTCGGAGCGTTCAACCACATTGTCGCCTTCCAGGGCAGACAGCGGGATCGCGGCGATCTGTTCAAAGTCGAGCTGCTGTGCGAATTCATGGTAGTCCGCAACAATCTTGTCGTAGGTGGCCTGGTCAAAATCCACCAGGTCCATTTTGTTCACCGCCAGCGCCACGTGCTTGATGCCAAGGATGGAACAGATAAACGAATGACGACGGGTCTGGGTCAGCACACCCTGGGTGGCATCCACCAGGATCACCGCCACATCAGCCGTGGAGGCACCGGTAGCCATGTTACGCGTGTACTGCTCATGGCCCGGTGTGTCGGCCACGATGAACTTGCGATGGTCGGTTGAGAAAAAGCGGTAGGCCACATCGATGGTGATGCCCTGCTCACGCTCAGCGGCGAGGCCATCCACCAGCAGCGCAAAGTCGATGTCGCCGTCCTGGGTGCCCTGGGTCTTGGATTCATTTTTGAGTGCAGCCACCTGATCTTCAAAGATGAGTTGCGCTTCATAGAGCATCCGGCCGATCAGTGTGCTTTTGCCATCGTCCACGCTGCCGCAGGTAATAAAACGCAGCAGGCTGAGTTTGGATTGGGATTCGAGATATTCGTCGATTTTGGTTTTGGCGTTCATTTCAGTTCTCGTGATGGACTATCTGGCGGACCGTGCCGCGAGGCACCAGCTGCCAGGCCCGCTCATGGGCGTAGTAAATAAAAAACTTCGCGACAAACTCGATGCTGCCGATCGTGATGGCCGCCATCACATCGCCGGTGATGAAAAAGGCAATGATGCCGGTGGTGGTGGTGGCAACGATTCGCCAGGACAGCGCTTTCAGCAGGCTGCGCAGGTGTGATTCGCGGTATTCGGTTTGTTCCACTTCCATTAGAAATATCCTTCTTGCTTCTTCTTCTCCATGGAGCCGGAAGAATCTTTGTCGATGGCCCTGCCCTGGCGTTCACTGGTTCGTGCTTCGAGCAGTTCGAGCAGGATCTTCGGCAGGTCGTCGGCATCCGATTCAATGGCACCCGTCAGCGGGTAACAGCCGAGCGTCCTGAACCTGACCCGTTTGGTCTGGATCTTTTCACCCGGGAACAGCTTCAGGCGGTCGTCATCCACCATCATCAGCATGCCGTCGCGTTCAATGACCGGGCGCTCTGCCGCGTAATAGAGCGGCACAATGGGGATGTCTTCCTTGTAGATGTACTGCCAGATGTCGAGTTCCGTCCAGTTCGAGAGCGGGAACACGCGAATGCTTTCACCGGGGTTCTTGCGGCCGTTGTAGAGATTCCACAGTTCAGGACGCTGGTTTTTCGGATCCCAGCGGTGGGTATCGGTCCGGAATGAAAAGACGCGTTCTTTTGCACGGCTTTTTTCTTCGTCGCGGCGGGCGCCACCAAAGGCGGCATCAAACTTGTACTGGTCCAGTGCCTGCTTAAGCCCCTGGGTTTTCATGATGTCGGTGTGCAGCGCACTGCCGTGATCAAACGGGTTGATGTTTTTTTCAACACCTTCTGGGTTGATGTGCACGATCAGTTCCATACCCGTCTGCTCGGCAATCCAGCTGCGGAACTTGTACATCTCCTGGAACTTCCAGCGTGTGTCGACATGCAACAGCGGGAAGGGCGGCTTGCTGGGGTAGAACGCTTTCTCGGCGAGACGCAGCATCACCGCTGAATCCTTGCCAATCGAATACAGCATGACCGGATTTTCCGCCTCGGCCATCACTTCTCGAATGATGTGCATACTCTCGGCTTCTAGCCGGTCCAGGTGTGTCATATCCATGTGATTCTCAGTCTTCGTTGGCCCTGGTGCATTGGATTTCACGACCAGGGGTTGGGATTGATAAGCCGTCAGTGCCAGCTGCGCCGCACTGACGTCGTTGAATTCAAGCGTGTGAGTATTTTTTACCGAAGCCAGTGAACGAGCCTGTCGCGTCAGCGCGCCGTGCGGCCAGATAAGCACTGACTTGCCATATTCTTCAGCCAGTGCACCCAGGAAAGTTTCAAGGTCCTGGTCTGTCGGTTCTGCCTCGTAAGTGCGCCACTTGCGACCCTGGCGACCATCGTTTGCCATCAGGACATGGCCACGCTCATTTTTATGCGCCTGAACCACCAGGCTTGGCTGGCGTTGCTTTTTCGCGACTGTTTCCAGTTCACGGCGAACCAGGTCGTTCAACGGGCTGCCGGATTCATCACACAGCTCAGATAACTTCAGCGCTGGTGGCAGGAAACCGGATTTGTTGATGGCACGCTCCAGTGTTCGCTGCGAGATGCCAGCATCTGCTGCTTTAACCGCTTCCAGCAACTGGTGTGCATCCCAGAGGGAGGCTGGGTTGGTGAAGGCTATGTCAGGGAGCTGATCCATCTGCAAACGTGTTTGACGTGATTTGCAGAATTATGAGGATTTTTGTGTTAAGGTCAAGATTTATATGGTCTATGCATATTGCGACAGCGCTATTTTGCAAACCGCGACAGCATCAATCGAAGGTTGTCGCGCCAGGGCACAGGTTCGATCCCCAGCAGATTTGCCAGTTTGCTGGTATCCAGCACACTGTAGGCGGGCCTCGCGGCCGGGGTGGGATACGCTTCCGTGGGAATGGGGTTCACAGGAATCGAGCGATCCAAAAGACCAGCCCTGCCCCCCTCTTCCTGGATCGCAAGGGCAAACTCATGCCAGGAGATTTCAGCCTGGTCAGTCCAGTGATAGATCCCCGGTTGAAACAAACTATCAGTGATGATCTGCCAGATCACCTCAGCGAGGCCCCGCGCATAGGTCGGTGCGCCGCGCTGGTCATTCACGACACCCAACTCATCGCGTTCTGCCATGAGTCGCAGCATGGTTTTCACAAAGTTGCTGCCATGTTCGCTGTAGACCCAGGCCGTGCGAATGATCATGGTGGATTCCGGCGCCGACTGCAACGCGGCCTGTTCGCCGGCGAGCTTACTGTCACCGTATTCACCCAGTGGCCCGGTTGGATCACCCGGTTGATACGGCGCGGTTTTCCGACCATCAAAAACAAAGTCTGTCGAGATGTGGATCAGCTGCGCGTCTTCTTCTGAGGCGTATCGCGCCATCTCGGCAACGGCGTCACAATTAACCCGATGCGCGAGCTCAGGTTCTTCCTCGGCCTTGTCTACCTGGGTGTAAGCCGCAGCATTGATAATGACCTGCGGCTTTTCCCTGGCAAGCAGATCGGCGACCTGTCCGGGCTCAGCAAGATCGCAAGTCGCCCGATCCGCATAGAGCGGATTCAGATCAGTGGGCTGGGTATCAAGAAGCGATTGCGCCACCTGGCCACTGGAACCAAAGACAAGGATGCTCATTTTCTACACCTGGTAGTAATCGCGGTACCACTTTACGAACTCTGCAAGGCCTTGCTCAAGGTCTGTTTGCGGCTGGTAACCAAAATCACGCTTCAGATCACTCACGTCAGCATAGGTTTCATCCACATCACCGGGCTGCATGGGTAGAAACTCCTTGCGGGCTTCTCTGCCAACCAGTCGCTCCAGTGTTACCACGTAGTCCAGCAAACCGACGGGCTCACCTCGCCCGATGTTATAGAGGCGCGCATGAGAGCCCTCTGGCGGCGCATCATGAATGCGCAGAATGCCTTCGACGACGTCATCAATAAAAGTAAAGTCGCGGCGATGATGGCCTTCATTGAACAACTTGATCGGCTCATCACGCAGCAACGCACCCAGGAAAAGGAACGGCGACATATCCGGTCGCCCCCAGGGTCCGTAGACGGTAAAGAACCTGAGCCCGGTCACATTAAGGCCGTACTGGTGATGATAGACATAGGCAAGAAGTTCGTTCGCAATCTTTGTTGCTGCATAAACCGACACGGGCTTATCGACGGCCGCCGTTGTTTCAAAGGGGATCGGGTTGGAATTGCCGTACACAGAACTCGAGGAAGCATAGATCAGCTCCTCTACCCCAACCTCTTTTGCAATCTCCAGAATGTTCGTGAAACCCTCAACATTGCTTCTGACGTAGGCATTGGGATTCTCAATGGAGTACCTGACACCTGCCTGCGCCGCAAGGTTGATCAGTTTGTCGGGCGTTTGCGTGTGAGCAATCTGTTGCAGATTCTTCGAGTCTTCGAGCGAAACCTGATGAAAAGTGAATCTGGAGCCGTATTTTCTGAGCTCCGCGAGACGGCCTTGTTTCAACGTGACATCGTAGTAATCATTGAGGTTATCGATGCCAACAACCGAGTCGCCGCGAGCCAACAATTGCCGGGATACATGATAGCCAATGAAACCGGCAGCACCGGTCACCCAGGTCGTCATCTTTCAGGGGTCATGCAAACAGATCTGAGTTTCTACCTATACCCACATAGGTTAACCCGTAATCCGCACAACGCTCGGGATTATAGATGTTACGGCCATCAAAAATGGTCTTTGATTTGATCTGATTGCTCAGCCGCCGAAAGTCCGGCTGCTTGAACTGTCGCCATTCGGTCACGACGATGAGTGCATCGGCTGCGTCAGAGGCAGCAAAAGGTTCAGAGACAAAATCCACGTCCAGACCAGCCAGGGCTTCCTTTGAGGGACCCATTGCCTGCGGGTCAAAAGCACGCACGTTGGCACCTTGTTCACACAGCGCCCGGGCAATCGTAATCGCCGGCGCCCCACGGATGTCGTCAGTCTCCGGTTTAAACGCGAGCCCCCAGAGGCCAAACGTTTTACCTGAAAGGTCTTCACCAAACTGCGCAATGATCTTGTCGACCAGCACCAGCTGCTGCTTTTCATTGCGGCGCTCAACAGCGTCAAAGATGGTGTCGTGGAGTCCGGCATGTTTCGCCATGTTGATCATGGCGCGAACATCTTTCGGGAAACAGGAGCCGCCGTAGCCACAGCCGGGGTAAATAAAAGACGGGCCGATACGAGGGTCAGAGCCAATACCGCGACGCACGTTTTCCACATCCACGCCATAGTCATCGCACATGAGCGCCACCTCGTTCATGAACGAGATCTTGGTGGCCAGCATGGCGTTCGCCGCGTATTTGATCATTTCAGCATCGCGGATGCCGACGAACTGGATGCGATCCTGCTTCTTGGAGAAGGCGCCATAAAGTTCATCCATGACGCGTTCGCTCTTCGCAGAGTTTGTGCCCACGACGATACGATCGGGATACATGAAGTCTTTAACAGCACTGCCTTCACGCAGAAACTCCGGGTTACTGATCACATCAAACTCAATCGCTTCGCCCCGTGCGTCCAGCTCTGCCTGGATCTTTTCCCGTACTTTATCCGCGGTGCCAACCGGGACCGTCGATTTGCCGACAACGACAATAGGATGCTGGAGCTTTTGACCAATGGAAGTCGCCACCGCCAGCACGTAACTGAGATCTGCGCTGCCGTCCTCGTTAGGCGGTGTACCCACCGCTATAAAGATGACTTCTGCATCCTGCATCGCAGCCGCCAGATCCGAAGAGAAGGTCAGGCGACCGGCCTCGTAATTGGAAGCCACCAGGCTTTCGAGCCCGGGTTCATGGATCGGGATAATGCCGTTGCGCAGATCATCAAGCTTGCCTTCATCGATATCAACGCAGGTCACATGGTTACCCATTTCAGCAAAACAGGTGCCTGTCACGAGGCCGACATAGCCGGTACCAACAATTGCCAGCTTCATGATTTCATCGTCTCGTAAACGTAGTTGGTGGCCTGCACAAATCCATCGATGCTGCCACAGTCAAACCGGCGACCATGGAACTTGTACCCAAGGACCATGCGCTTTTTGCCCTGCTGGTTGATGGCATCGGTGATCTGGACCTCACCGTTGGCGCCCGGTTCCTGGGTGCGCAGGATGTCAAAAATATCGGGTGTGAGAATGTAGCGACCGATAATGGCAAGGTTGGTAGGTGCATCAGCCGGATCCGGCTTCTCAACCATGTTCGAGATTTTGAACAGGCCATCCTCCATCTCCTTGCCTTCAATAATGCCGTACTTGTGCGTTTCTTCTTCCGGTACTTCCTCAATGGCAACAATTGAACACTGGTACTCGGAAAAGAGATCCACCATTTGTTTCAATACGCCAGTGCCATTGGTGCAGAAATCATCTGCCAGCAGCACCCCAAAAGGATTGTCACCCACCAGGCGCTCTCCGGTCAGGATCGCGTGGCCCAGGCCGTTCATGTTGATCTGGCGTGTGTAAGAGAAGGTGCACTGTTCGATGATCTTGCGGATGTCTTCAAGGAGTGACTCCTTTGAGGTGCCCGCAATCTGGTGTTCAAGCTCGTAAGAGATATCGAAGTGGTCTTCGATGGCGCGTTTACCGCGACCGGAAATCACGCCTATATCGGTCAATCCTGCCTCGATGGCTTCTTCAACGCCATACTGGATCAATGGCTTATTGACGATAGGGAGCATTTCTTTCGGCATCGCCTTGGTGGCAGGCAGAAAGCGCGTGCCATAACCGGCAGCCGGGAAGAGGCATTTAGTCAGCATTTTCACTTCTCAATTTGCAAGCAACTGTGAATCTCAGGTGCAATTTCATTCTCGAAACGCGATAACTTGTAGTCGCGATCATGGTAATTCATCGGAATTATGATTTCATTGACGTTTGAAGCTTTGATAACGCAGGTTTTGTGCCAGCTTTCTCGCAAATGAAGATTTTAACTGTGAATATGTAGATGAAATAAAGACCGGCGATACCTACCGACCGTAGTTGTCATCAAAGCGCACGATATCGTCCTCCCCCAGGTAACTGCCGGACTGCACCTCTATGATCTCGAGTTCGGACTCCGTCAGGTTCTGCAGGCGATGCTGGGTTTCCGCGGGAATGTAGCAGGACTGGTTCCTGGAAAGCTCGAAGGTTTCCTCGCCGATGGTTACCGTGGCCACACCGTTCACCACCACCCAATGTTCCGCGCGATGGTGGTGCAGTTGCAGTGACAGGCTGGCACCAGGGTTCACACTGATGCGTTTCACCTGAAAGGCGGGACCTGCATCAACGCCTTCATAGTATCCCCAGGGCCGATAAACCTTGCGGTGGAAGGTGCGCTCTTCACGACCGTCTTCCTTCAGATAGTTGACGACTGACTTCACGTCCTGCGCCTGGTCCTGCGAGGCCACCATGACCGCATCAGCGGTTTCGACGACCACCACGTCGCTTAACCCCACAACAGATACAAGCCGGTTTTCAGCCCAGATATAACTGTTCTCGACACCGTTCACGAGAACATCGCCAACGAGTGTATTGTTGTGTTCATCTTTCTCCGAGATCTTCCACAGGGCATCCCAGGAACCAATATCGCTCCACTCGGCATCCAGCGGTACCACCACCGCGTTCATCGTGTGTTCCATAACCGCATAGTCGATGGAATCTGATGGACTGGCCCGAAATGCGTCTTCATCAATCCGCGTGAAATCCAGATCCGAGGCAACATGGTTCGTCGCTTTGACCATGGCTTGCGCAATAGCTGGTTTTTGACGGCCGAGCTCAGCAAGATACTCCGAAGCCTTGAACACAAACATGCCGCTGTTCCAGTAATAGAGCCCAGACTGGAAAAAATCCAGCGCGGTTGCCTTGTCCGGTTTTTCGACAAACTTATCAACACGAAACGCGTCTTCAACGCCCGCACCTTTTCGAATGTAGCCGTATCCGGTTTCAGGACGATCCGGAACAACGCCAAAAGTCACCAGTTCATCCTGGCTGGCAAAGTGAATCGCCCGGCTGAGTGCGGCGAGAAACACCTCTTCTTTCTGGATAACATGATCCGAGGGCAGCACCACAAGAATGGCATCTTCTTCTTTCAGCGCTTCATGCGCGGCGAGCGCCACCGCCGGCGCGGTGTTGCGGCCTTCCGGCTCCAGGATGATTCTTGCTGCATGGATATTGATTTCCCGAA
>JADHNI010000082.1 GCA_016779585.1 Pseudomonadales bacterium | reverse complement strand
GATCCGAGCGCGAAGGATGACGCAGCTTACGCAGCGCCTTGGCCTCAATCTGACGAATCCGCTCACGCGTCACATCGAACTGCTTACCAACTTCCTCCAGCGTGTGGTCGGTATTCATATCGATACCAAAACGCATTCGCAGCACCTTGGCTTCACGGGCGGTCAGGCCAGAGAGAACAACGCGGGTTGCTTCCTGCAGGCCTTCCTCTGTAGCTGTGTCAATGGGCGAGCCAACCGACGCACCTTCGCCAAGATTGGAATCCGAATCAAGGAAATCACCAAGATGTGAATCTTCATCATCACCAATGGGCGTCTCCATAGAGATTGGCTCCTTGGCAATCTTCAGTACGCGACGCACCTTGTCTTCAGGCATGTCCATACGCTCGCCGAGCTCTTCCGGTGTCGGCTCACGTCCCATCTCCTGCAGCATCTGGCGACTGATTCGAGACAGCTTGTTAATCGTCTCGATCATGTGAACAGGGATACGGATAGTACGCGCCTGGTCAGCAATGGATCGGGTAATCGCCTGGCGAATCCACCATGTTGCGTAGGTAGAGAACTTGTAGCCACGACGGTATTCGAACTTGTCTACAGCCTTCATCAGGCCAATATTGCCTTCCTGGATCAGGTCGAGAAACTGCAGACCGCGATTGGTGTATTTCTTGGCGATAGAAATCACGAGTCGCAGGTTGGCTTCAACCATGTCTTTCTTGGCACGGCGAGCCTTGGCTTCACCGATCGACATGCGACGATTGATATCCTTGATTTCAGCAACTTCAAGACCGCACTCTTCCGCGGCAACCTTGATACGCTTCTGGGCACGAACGATATCGTCTTCAAATTTCTTCAGTTTGTCGTGACCAGCCTTGATCTGCTTCTGCACCCACTTGAGGTCAGTTTCATGACCGGTGAATTTCTCAAGGAAGGTCTTGCGCGGCATCTTTGCACGACGCACGCAGGTGTTCATGATGTGACGTTCCTGGCGACGAATCTGGTTGTGGGGTTCACGGGCCATCTCAACACAGAGATCGTAGTGCTTGGGAACAAACTTGAAGAACTGGAATGCATCACCCAGTGCTTCAAGCTCTTTTTTACCAGGATTGGAGTCACGGCCGTTTCGCTTGATTGATCGCTGAGTTTTCTTAAACTGCTTTTCAAGCGCAGCCATTCGCTCAGCGGCCAGCTCAGGGTCCGCACCTTTATCGTCTTCCGCATCATCATCGTCGTCTTTCGCCTGACCAGGAACAACCTGGGCAGCGGGCGCAACATGTTCAGCCGGGTCAAGGAACCCTATCAACAGGTCAGCGAGTTTGCCTTCTTCAGTCTGGGTTTCTGCATACTCATTCAGGGTGTACGCCACCGGACCCGGGAACTGGGCAACCGCATGCAGCACATCTCGAATACCTTCCTCGATGCGCTTGGCAATCACTATCTCGCCTTCGCGGGTCAGCAGTTCAACCGTACCCATCTCGCGCATGTACATACGCACGGGGTCGGTGGTTCGACCGGCTTCATTTTCAACGGCAACCAGAACTGCTGCAGCTTCTTCAGCAGCCAGTTCATCGGTGGAATCCCCTTCCGCGAGGAGATCATCGCTGTCGGGCGCTGTTTCATGGACGGCAATGCCCATGTCATTGATCATGCCGATGATGTCTTCGATCTGTTCCGGATCGGTGATTTCATCGGGTAAATGGTCGTTGACCTCGCCATAGGTGAGGTAACCCTGCTCCCTACCACGGCTGATCAGTTCTTTCAGGCGCGACTGCTGCTGTGCAAGACCACTACTGGACATAGGACCTCTTGGATGTGAGAAGTTGACAGAGCCGCCCATTATAGTCATCGACCCCCCTACAGTTCCACATTTGAATGAAGGAAGGTGCTCACTATTCACACGAATAATGGAAGAATCTTCAGTTTTGGGGAATGTTCCGACGGTAGTTTGCAAGCATCTGCCGCTCTTCCGGCGAGAGTTCTGACAGGGGTTTGCGCGTCAGCATCTCGATAACCTTTTGTTTTTGTTGAAGATCGCTGTCCTGGAGCATCTTCCTTAAGGTATCGAGGAACTCCTCGGCCAGCTGATCCTGTGACAACATGGGATCCTGTTCCGCCAGGCGACGTAATTCCCCGAAGTAAGGTGTTCCCTGGTAGTGCGACAGCAACAGCATGGGAGAAGCATCCTGTGCCTGGTGGACCCAGCGGACCAGCTCAGCCAGCATCTGCCACTCGGGAATACCGTCCAGTTTCGCCAGATCCGAATCATCCAGCAGGTTCGCCACATCAGGCTGCCTGAGGAGTATCGAGGTAGCGTGTTCGCCTATACGAGACAACCTGAGGCTCCTCTGGGGACTCTGGGGTTCTAGCGACTCGGCGCCATATTCCTCAGGCGGCCCATCAGGCGGCGGCACTTCCCGGTCCAGGCCTGTGGCGCCCAGCAGTCGCTGCATATCCAGCCCGGTTTTTTCTGACAGCTCATTGATGAGCAGTTCCTTGAATACTCCTTCCCGGACATTGGCAATCAACGGCACAGCTTTCTTTGAGAGCGCCGCGCGATCTTCAGCGGTTTCGAGATCCAGTCCCTCGGAAAGGTGTCGAAAGAAAAACTCACTTAACCCCATCGACTTCCGGAGCCTGTTTTCAAACTTTTCCTGGCCCTCTTTCCTGATGAGAGAATCCGGGTCATCACCCTCGGGGACAAACATGAACCGGGCGCTGCACCCATCTTCCATGGCCGGCAGTGTATTCAGGAGCGCCTTCCATGCTGCATTGGATCCTGCCGCATCACCGTCAAAACAGAAAACCACCTGCGGTACGATGCGGAACATCCTTTCAACATGTTCGGTGCTGGTTGCCGTGCCGAGGGTCGCGACACAATAGCCGACACCATGTTGCGCCAGGGCGACCACATCCATGTAGCCTTCGACGACCACGAGGCGCTCGAGACGACGCACGCGCTTGCGCGCCTCGTACAATCCATAAAGCTCCCTACCCTTATGGAACACCGGTGTTTCGGGAGAGTTAAGGTACTTGGGTTTTGCATCCGCATCGAGGACCCGACCACCAAAGGCTATCGTCCGCCCACGAAGGTCTCGAATGGGGAACATGATGCGATCCCGGAACCGGTCATAGGTTTTGTCTTCTTCCGGATTGTCGGTCAGCATCCCCGAGTCGATCAGTAACTGGCGATCCGCATTAGTCGTTGCCAGCTTTTTCATCAGGTTATCCCAACCGGGAGGTGCATAACCGAGCCCGAAATCCCTTGCGATTTCGCCGGTGAGGCCACGCCCCTTGAGGTAGTTTACTGCCCGGTCACGCTTCTCGTGGTGCTTTAACTGGTCACGGTAGAACTCGGCGGATTTTTCCAGGACGTCGTAGATGGACTTGCGCCGTTCACTCGCGCCCCGATCAACCTGGCGTTCATTGGGCACTTCCATGCCGACTCGCTGCGCAAGGTATTCAACAGCAGACCTGAAGTCCATGCGATCAAAATCCATGAGGAACTTCAACGCGCTGCCACTCGCCTGGCAACCAAAACAGTAATAAAACTGTTTGTCCTGGCTGACTGAAAAGGATGGGGATTTTTCGTTGTGGAAAGGACAGAGACCAGAGTGGTTCTGACCGGTTTTTTTTAACGCAACACGAGGTTCGATGATTTCAACGATGTCTGTACGGGACAGTACTTCATCAATAAATTCCTGTGGAATCACCGGCAGGGTCGCAATTGGTCGGGGAGAAAAAGAATGGCACCCCTCGAAAAAGAGTGCAAGGTAAGGCGGAAGAGTTAGCCCAGTTTTGCCTTCACCAGGCCGGATACGGCACCCATGTCCGCCCTGCCCTGAACCTGTGGCTTAACGATACCCATGACCTTGCCCATATCCTGCATAGTTGATGCACCAACTTCAGCCACGGCAGCTTCCACGATCTGCGAAAGCTCATCATCAGATAGCTGCGCGGGGAGGAACTCCGCAATAATCGCAATCTCCATGGCTTCTTTGTCAGCAAGGTCATCGCGACCTGCGTCGGCGTATTGCTGGTGGGAGTCCTTTCGCTGCTTGGTCATCTTGTCGAGTATCTGCAGGATGCGTTCATCATCCAACTCGACACGTTCATCGACCTCGACCCGCTTGAATTCGGACATGATGAGACGAAGGGCCGCCAGGCGGTCCTTGTCCCGGGCTTTCATTGCGGTTTTGACTTCAGCAGAGACCTGCTGATAGATAGGGTCAGCCATTTGGCGAACTAGTACAGTCGCTCCATGCGACGTGTTTCGCGCTGAACCTTCTTGGCATGACGCTTAACTGCTGCAGCCGCTTTTCTCTTGCGAACCGCTGTCGGCTTCTCGTAGAACTCGCGCTTTCGTACTTCAGCCAGGATACCGGCCTTCTCGCAGGAACGCTTGAAGCGACGCAGGGCGACGTCAAAAGGTTCGTTTTCTTTGACTTTAACGTATGGCATTAAGTCTTTATTCCAATGGGATGTTTAAAGGTCGCGCATTCTAGCGACAAACCGGGTCAATTGCAAAGCCGGGACGGTTTCGTCTGCAACCAGAGCTGGCGAGATTTTTCCCTGAAAAATCAGTAATATACCGCTTCGCTAATCTATGGATTTATCCATTGAACGTACTCGGAATAGAAACTTCCTGCGATGAAACCGGTGTTGCAGTTTATCGTGATACCGAGGGCGTGGTTGCCAACCAGCTGTTCAGCCAGATTGACCTGCATCGGGAATATGGTGGCGTTGTACCGGAACTTGCTTCCCGGGACCATATCCGGCGGACCCTGCCGATGATTGATGAGGTGTTAAAAGAGGCCGAATGCACATCATCGGACATCGATGCGATTGCCTACACCGCCGGTCCAGGCCTGGTCGGCGCCTTGCTGGTAGGAGCGTCTGTCGCCAAGTCCCTGGCTTTTGCATGGCAGGTACCAGCCATTGGCGTACACCATATGGAAGGACACCTTCTGGCAGCCCAACTTGCAGAGGAATCACCCGACTATCCGTTTGTTGCCCTCCTTGTTTCAGGCGGACATTCGCAGCTGATGGCCTGCCATGAACCTCACCAGTATGAGCTCCTAGGGGAATCCCAGGATGATGCCGCTGGTGAAGCGTTCGACAAGGTCGCCAAGATGCTGGGGTTGCCTTATCCAGGCGGTCCGGCCATCGCAGATCTCGCGCAGAAAGGAGACACAGGCAGGTTCAGGTTCCCTCGCCCGATGACGAACAAACCCGGGCTGGATTTCAGTTTCAGCGGGCTGAAGACATTCACACTAAACACCATCAATGACCTTGGGGAGCTGACTGAGCAGGATCGGGCAGACATCGCGGCTGCATTCCAGGAAGCCGTGGTAGACACTATTCGCATCAAGTGCGAACGTGCGCTCGACGCCACAGGTCTCGAGAGACTGGTCATCGCCGGAGGAGTCAGCGCAAATGTGGAACTGCGCAAACGGCTGGATCAGTCTGCTGAGAAACATCAGCGACAGGTGTACTACCCTCCCCTGCGCCTCTGTACAGACAATGGCGCCATGATCGCTTACACGGGTTACCTGCGACTACTGCACGGCCACTCGGAAGATCTGGGTATCAACGTCAGGCCAAGATGGCCCATGACAGAACTGAATACCGACGAGTAGAACTGATGGATACCGTATTCATCCGGGGTATTCGAGTCGGCACAACGATCGGTGTGTACGATCATGAAAGAACCATCACCCAGGATCTCATCATTGACCTGGAACTTGCCTGTGACACTGGGACAGCTGGTGCATCCGACGATTTCAAGGATGCCCTCGACTACGATGCCATTTCCCGGCGAACGTTCGACTTTGTTAAAGGCAGCAGCAACTATCTGTTGGAAGCTGTGGCTGAACAGCTGGCTGCGATTCTTTTAAAGGAATTCAGGATAGAAGAAATACATATCAGGATTACCAAACCCGGCGCAGTGGCGATTGCCGACGCCGTAGGTGTTGAAATCACCCGGAGACCTGACTAGTCCTCGCCGCTGGCTAAACCGAGTTTGAGGAATTCCATACGGTAGCCATAGGCCAGCTCTTCCTCGGCTTCTTCACTGGATTCAAAACGGGTTTCCAGGTCCATTTCCACTTTGAACACCGTAAACGCCTGTGGTGGCGCGCTGTTGATCTGTCCCTGCAAGGTTACAATCAGGTAGATGTTACCCTCATCGTCATAGGCAAAGTTCTGGTCTTCCGGCAGCAGGATTCCCTGCGGGTTTTCATCAAAGTTTTTCAGGTTCTGGAACACCAGTTCATCCACTTCAGCTACTTCTTCTTCGTCATCTCCCTGGGATGCAGCAGTAGACCGTGAACTGGATGTAGCCTTGGTTTGACCAGCGCTTGCGGACGCATTAAAGGAAGTCTGCAGGTTTGACGTAAAGAAGTTTGTATTGATAGCTACCGGACTGCTGACGCTGTCAACCAGGCTGTCAGATACATCGAAGGCAGTCGCTGCTGCCAGTGACATCAGCAAACAGGACCCCTACTTCAACGTTTTCTCGCGACATTTACGAAGTGATTATTCAAAGAGCTACAACTGAATCGAAAGAATATAAGGACTGCCTTCGATTTTCCACCTGTTTTCTTGCCCTGGTTACGCTCACAACCCTTTAGCGCACTGGGCCGTCACTGCATGGACGGTAGTGGTATTATCCATTGAATTCGGGGAGAGTAATTTCCTTCAAGTGCCAGAAAAACCGAACTCCCAGGAGTCCTCTTTGTATCACTAGGGCGCCGGTACAAACGTAGGTAATGTACGGGACAATAATGAAGACAGCTATGTCTGCGACGACGATAAAGATCTTTGGATCGTCGCTGACGGCATGGGCGGACTTGGGTTCGGAGAAGTCGCCAGCGCAATAACGACCTACACTGTTACCAGGATGGTGCGTGAAGGACACGGCATCAACCAGGCCATTGAGGTCGCACACCGGAACATCAAGGAATATGCAGAGACCGATGGTCTTGGCACCAGCATGGGCACGACCATCGTACTCCTGCTGTCCCACGGTAGCCTGTACAACGTATTCTGGGTTGGCGACTCACGGGCCTACCTTCACCACAAAAACGGCCTCAACCAGATCACCGTGGATCATTCACTTGTCCAGTCATTGATCGACCAGGGCGAGCTCACCCGGGAAGAAGCAGAGTCCGACCCTCGAAAAAATGCCGTAACCCGGGCACTCGGTGTACAGGAACTGGAGACAGTGCGTGCAGACAGCATCAGTGAACGCTGGAAACCAGGACAGAAAATACTGCTCTGCAGCGATAGATTGACTGATTGCGTTTCTGACGAGGACATCGCAGCAATCATGGCCGATGACGCAGAAGACCAGGAGCTCGTTGACAGGCTTATTGAGGCAGCGCTTGCGGGCGGGGGCAAAGATAACGTCACGGTCATCGTCGTTTCCGCACCCAAGACGGCTAAAGCTGTTGAATCAGACACCCACGTTCCAACGGGTGATGACACTCATGTGCCAAGCGACGATACATATGTACCGAGCCCTGATGATACCCAGGAACGTGCTCAGCTGAATTCGCCCCTGCATCTGGGCTTGAGTATCGACGCACAAGAAGAACAGATCAACGAAGAAGAACCGAAAGAACCTCTGGCGGAGGTTGTTGAACTGCCGGTTACTGAAGAGCCCACCGCCGTTCGCTACCCTGCAAGTAATGCCCTGGTAGCGGCGATTTTTTTCCTACTGGTCGCCGGCTACCTGGTCGGCACCAGCCCAGAGCAGGCAAATCCGGAGAAGTCGATTCCGGAAAACTTCCTCGTCGAAGACCTGACACCTGCAGAACCGCTGGTAAGGGATTTCCCGGAATTCGACTTCCCAACTGATGGAGAGGTGTTGCAACTGGGACTGTTTGCACGACTGGAAGGCGCAGAAACGCACCAAACCGAACTGACTGGTCTAGGTCTGGAACCGCATATCGAAAAACGGGTTTCCAGCAATAGTGTCCAGTATGCCGTGGTCCTTGGTCCCCTGGATGAACAGGACCATCAAGTTGCCCTCAGGACACTGGACCGAAACAATCTACCGTATTTCCATCGACAGAATCTTCTTCATGGAAATCAAAGATCAGAAATCTAGGCGAACGAACGCCGGCTTATTTATAATAAGAGCCTCGCACCTTGAAGTTAAACGCGCGGCCAGAGGAATCTAGTGGAAGCTGCTGATATTGAACTGATCAAAGCACTGATCCCCTTCAACCAGATGAGTGAAGGTGACCTGCAAGCTGTGCTTGATCAATCAGAAATACAGAAGATGCCCAAGGGCAAGATGATCTTCAAACGCGCCGAAGAGGACAACAAGGTTTACTGGCTCCTCACCGGCTCCGTTGACCTGCTGGATGAAAAGTTCGAGGCAAAGAACCGGACTGCCGGCGAGGAAGTTACCCGCAATCCTATCGATAACAATTCGCCGCACCGATTGACTGCGGTGACCACGGAGGAAGCCAGGGTGCTGGTCTGCGACCGGGGCACCATGGCCATTCACATGGGTGGTGGGCCAGCGAGCGGGGCCGCCGAAGAAGATGTTGAAGAAGGTGTTGACTGGATGTCTACACTACTGAGTTCACCCCTGTTCAAATTTATTCCTCCTTCCAACATCCAGACCCTGTTCAGCAAATTTGAAGAAGTCAAATACAGCGCTGGAGATGTCGTCATTAAGCAAGGTGAACAGGGCGATTATTTCTACGTCATCCAGGCCGGTCGCGCCAAGGTTGAACGATCTGCCGGTGACAAAACCGCAGTGCTTGCCGAACTGAAAGCTGGTGACAACTTCGGGCAGGATGCACTCGTTAGTGACACACCCCGAAACGCAACCGTCACCATGACTTCCAATGGCACTTTGATGCGCCTGGCAGAACCTGACTTTCAGTCTCTGCTGATGGGCCCGGTAATCGAAACCGTCACCATGGATGAGGTCCAGGAGATGATCCAGCAAGGTGACCCAAAAACATACATCATCGATGTACGAACTCCCAAGGAAGTCGAGGAAGACAAAATTCCAGGCAGCCTTAACGTGCCCCTTCTACTGCTCCGTAAAAATCTCAGTAAGCTGAAAGAAGACGCGGTCTATGTCTGCGTCTGTGATGGCGGCAAACGATCTGAACTGGGTGCTTACCAGTTGAACGAGAAAGGCTACTCCGCCTACGTTCTGAAACGCTGACAGCCACGATGAAACATCCAACGAACGTTGCCGACCGTGTCATCGGTCATGTCGACAAGGCGCTGCGGGTTCTGAACGGCGTATCAAGAAGCGAGCGCAAAAACCCTGCGACAGATACCCCTGAAGCTGACCTGACTGCACAGCAGAAAACTGAAGCCGGCCGGCTGATGCGTGTAAACCACTGCGGTGAGGTCTGTGCCCAGGCTCTCTACCTTGGTCAGGGGCTGACCAGCCGGGATCGAAGAGTAAAAGCATCCATGGAGGCGGCAGCGCGCGAAGAAATCGATCATCTCGCCTGGTGTGAAGAGCGCCTCTATGAACTCGACACAAAAACCAGTCACCTCAACCCTTTCTTTTATGCACTCAGTTTTACGGGTGGCGCTGTCTCGGGATTGCTGGGCAATCGAGTCAACCTGGGATTCGTGGCAGCAACCGAGGAACAGGTGGTGAAACACCTCGACGAGCACATAGCTCGACTGCCGGAGACCGATGAGCGATCAAGAAAAATTCTACTGCAGATGAAGAAAGATGAAGACCAGCATCGCACAACGGCTCTTGAACATGGCGGTGCTGACTTCCCCCGCCCGGTGAAATCGCTGATGACAACACTCAGCAGGATAATGACTCGCACTACCTACTGGATCTGAACCCCATCGCTGCGGGCGATCGGAATATGATAGATCACCTGGACACGGATACCTGACGGGTCCTTGCAGTAGAAACTGCGCGCACCGTCCCGGTGAGTCCTGGGTTCAGTCAACATTTCAATACCATGCCCTTTGAGGAAATCGAACCACTCGTCAATCTTGTCAATGTCATTGATAAAAAAGCCGATGTGATCCAGCTGACCCGCTTCCCTGCCTTCCGGCACCCTGTGCAACGCTAGATTATCGTTACCGCTGCTCAGGTAAACATTGTCCTCATCAGGGCGCCACTCAACCTCCATGCCAAGCAGCTGAGTATAAAAATGTTCGCACTCGGCCAGTTTGTCGACAAACAAGGCGACGTGCCGCATTCCATTGGTTGTGCCAGGTCGCTTCACGATTCGATGAGCTCGTAGTCGTGGGTAATGTTGACACCGCCACGGCCCAGCATGATCGAAGCGGAACAGTATTTCTCTGCCGACAACTCAATCGCTCTTTTTACCTGCGCTTCTTTAACACCACTGCCTTTCACGATGAAATGAATGTGGATATCCGTAAATACACTTGGCACCTCATCCGCTCGCTTTGCCTCAACCTCAGCAATGCAGTCATCCACCGGCTGACGAGACTTCTTGAGGATTTTCATGACGTCAAAACTGGTGCAGCCCGCCATGCCCATCAGCATGAGTTCCATTGGTCGAATACCGATGTTTCGTCCACCCTCTGACTCGGGACCATCGATTGTGACGGTGTGCCCGCTTCCGGACTCTGCGAGAAAAATCACGTCATCGACCCAACGTACGGTTGCTTTCATAACTACAATAGCCTGATACCAAAGGCCGGCAAGCATAGGTCCAGACGACTACCCTTGTAAACCCAACAGTCGAGTCGTAACCTATCCTCATGGTTAGCCTTACCCTGAACAGCCCCGCGTTCAACAACATGGACGAGTTCCTGAGCGTCGCTCACAAGCGGCGATATCCGCGCGGCAGCACCATTATCTTCGCGGGTGAGGAAAGCGATTCCATCTTCTACATCACGAAAGGCTCAGTCACCGTCATCATCGAAGATGAGAACGGACGAGAGATCATCGTTGCCTACCTGAATGAAGGCGACTTCTTCGGCGAAATGGCCATGTTTGGCGAGGGGCGACGTACAGCCTGGATCAAGGCCAAGACAGAGTGCGAAGTAGCAGAACTCGGCTACGACAAGTTCGTTGAACTCAGTCAGCGGGATACCGGCATGCTGTTTGAACTGGCGACCCAGCTTGCTGACCGCTTGGGTAAGACCACCAAAAAAGTAGGTGACCTGGCGTTCCTGGACGTCACTGGCCGGGTTGCGAGAACCCTGCTCGACCTGTGCAACGAACCTGACGCCATGACCCATCCGGACGGTATGCAGATCAAGGTAACCCGTCAGGAAATTGGTCGAATCGTCGGCTGTTCACGGGAAATGGTCGGGCGGGTGCTAAAAACCCTCGAAGACCAGGGGCTCGTTTCAGTCAAAGGGAAAACCATGGTGGTCTTCGGGACTCGCTAGGAAAAAAGAAACTCCAGGGCCTGCCCCGGGTCCGGCTCCCTCATAAAAGCCTCACCGACCAGGAATCCGTAAACGTCGTTGCTGATCATTTGTGCAACATCCGTCCGCTGGTGGATACCACTCTCTGTAACGACCGTAACACCACGCGGTATATCCGCCAGCATATCAAGCGTTGTATTCAGAGACACCTCAAAAGTCTTCAGGTTTCGATTATTGATACCAAGCAGTTTTGGTGAGAGCGCCAATGCACACTCGAGCTCTTCGTGGTTGTGAACTTCTACCAGAACATCAAGCTCAAGACTCTGTGCCAGGTCGTGGTAGTTGTGTAACGTCTCTAGATCCAGCACTGAGGCGATCAACAGGATGCAGTCAGCACCTATCGCCCTGGATTCATAGATCTGGTACGGCGAAACAATAAAGTCCTTTCGAAGCACCGGCAGAGATGAGTGCGACTTTGCAAGCTGCAGGTATTCATCCGAACCCTGGAAAAAGTGGACATCGGTTAACACCGACAGGCAGGCGGCACCTGATTGCTCGTAACTTTCGGCAATGGCAACTGGATCAAAATCTTCGCGGATAACACCTTTTGAGGGCGACGCTTTCTTGATCTCGGCAATAATTGCAGCCTGCCGCCTGCCGATGCGCTTCTTGATAGCAGCAGCAAATCCGCGGGGACGGGGTTGGCGCTTAATCTGCTCTTTTAGCTCAGCAATGGAAACAAGCTCTCGTCTGGCAGCTACTTCCTCGTGTTTGCGCGCTACGATGGTAGTCAGGATGTCTTCGCTCATAACTCACTGTCTTTTAACTGCCGGGTAAAGTCAGCGAACTCTTTCATTTTCTCCGTAGCCAGTCCGCTGCCAATCGCATCCTGGGCCATACTGATGCCTCCCGCAAGACTGAGCGCATGACCCGACACATAGATCGCCGCACCGGCATTCAACGCAACCATGTCCGATGCAGATTCCATCGAACCATCCAGCGCCTGTTTCACCAGTGCGAGGCTCTCCGAACTGTCCGCTACCCGGAGGGGATCCAGTGACGCCAGTTTCATGCCGAAGTCTTCGGGAGACACATCGTACTCGGAAATCTCGCCATCTTTCAGTTCAGCGATATGGGTTTTTGCTGCAATGCTGATTTCATCAAGGCCATCTTCTGAATGCACAACCATCACATGCTCACTGCCGAGATTGCCAAGCACCTCAGCGACAGGCCGAACCAGGCGTGCATCATAGACACCCAGCAGTTGCCTTCGGGCGCCAGCAGGATTGGTCAGCGGTCCCAGCATGTTGAAGATCGTCCGGACTATCATCTCCTTTCTCGGGCCAATGGCATGTTTCATGGCACTGTGATGGCTCAGGGCAAAAAGGAAACCCACGCCAACCGAGTCGATGCATCGTGCAACCTGTTCCGGCGACAACATAATCTCTGCTCCTGCCGCTTCCAGAAGGTCAGCGCTGCCGCTCTTCGATGACGCTGAACGATTACCATGCTTGGCAACCCGCGCGCCTGCCGCCGCCGCAACAAAGGCGCTGGCTGTCGATACGTTAAACTTGTTGGAACCGCTTCCACCCGTGCCACAGGTATCAACCAGGCCTTCAATGTCTACAGAAACCGGAGTCGCAAGTTCACGCATCACTTCCGCGGCTCCGACGATTTCATCAACAGTTTCACCCTTAATACGCAGCCCAACCAGGAATCCACCTATCTGAGCATCCGTGGCTTCGCCGGTCATGATCTGTTTCATGACTGCATTCATCTCGGTCTTTGACAGGTCCCGACCTTCAATCACAGTTGCAATGGCAGTGGGCATATCCATATCAATAAGCTCCGTTGAGGAAATTTCTTAGTAGATCGTGGCCATGCTCGGTCAATATTGATTCCGGGTGAAACTGGACACCTGCTACCGACAGTTCCTTGTGCCTGACGCCCATGATTTCTTCTACTTCACCTTCCTCATTTTGAGTCCAGGCGGTGACTTCGAGACAGTCAGACAGGGATGCAGGCTCAATAACCAGGGAATGATAGCGTGTGGCCGTAAACGGATTCTCCAACTGGGAGAAAACACCCTCACCGTTGTGGTATATCTTCGACGTTTTCCCGTGCATCACCTCACCCGCCTTGACGATCCTGCCGCCAAAAACCTGGCCGATGCTCTGGTGACCCAGGCAAATACCCAGGATAGGTAACTTACCTGCAAATGCCTCAATTGCCTGCATGGAGATACCCGCTTCATTCGGTGTACATGGCCCCGGGGAAATCACAATCGCTTCAGGCTTCTTCTCCGCGATCTGGTCCAGGGTTATTTCATCATTTCGATAGACCTCAACATCTGCCCCCAGCTCTGACAGATACTGCACCACGTTAAAGGTGAAAGAGTCATAGTTATCAATCATCAACAACATAATTAGTCAGACCCATTGGTAATACTAGATTTGTAGTAGTTTAATAGCATAGAAGTACCACTTTTAGTCCCACTTTTGCAGTCGCTTCGTTTGTTTTCAGCACCCAAATCATCAAAATTGGATAGGGTCTTTTAGACCGCGCATTATCACTTAAAACTTGCCTTATATTTACATTGTGTGCGCAGTCGGAAAAGTCTGGGATATGGCAGACTGAAAATCCCACGCCACTGATACGGCCTAGGTTTCCTAGACACTTCCATTCTTCATAAAGTAACGCTGCTCATAGACCGTTGGCGCTACTCGATTGTTGTGAGTATGACGACGTTTTGGGTTGTAGAACAACTCTATGTATTCGAATATTGCAT